>JAWWPH010000534.1:0-4317 GCA_033850875.1 Nocardioidaceae bacterium
CGTCCATCGAGAAGGTCAAGCTGTCGTCGCGGTTCTGGACCTTCCTCGAGATCATCCCCAACCTCAGTCTCGTCGTCGTGCTGCTGCTCGGGGCGCTGGCCGTCGGGCGCGAGTCGCTGACGCTCGGCACCCTCGTCGCGTTCATCTCCTTGATGCTGCAGCTCGTCTGGCCCATCGAGGCGCTGGGCGTCATCTTGGCCATGGCCCAGGAGGCGATGACCGCTGCCGACCGCGTGATGGAGATCTTCGACACGGAGTCGTCGGTGGTCGGCGGCGACACGGTCCTGGAGGCCCCGCAGGGCGCCTTGCGGCTGGAGCACGTCGACTTCCACTTCCCCGACTCGTCCGAGCTCGTCCTGCGTGACGTCAACCTCGAGGTCTCCCCTGGCGAGACGGTCGCGATCGTCGGCGCCACCGGGGCCGGCAAGACCGCCCTCACCGGCCTCGTCCCTCGCCTCTACGACGTCACGGGCGGGCGGATCACGATCGACGGGGTCGACATCAGGGAGCTCACGCTCGAGTGCCTTCGGGAGATCGTGGCGACGGCGTTCGAGGATCCCACCTTGTTCTCGATGAGCGCCCGGGAGAACCTCACGCTGGGCCGACCGGACGCCAGCCCCGAGGACCTCGCGGAGGCGGTCGAGACGGCGCAGGCCGGCTTCGTCCACGAGCTGCCCTGGGGCATCGACACCAGGATCGGGGAGCAGGGGTTGTCCTTGTCCGGTGGACAGCGGCAGCGTCTCGCGCTCGCCCGGGCTGTGCTGTCCCGCCCGCGCATCCTGGTACTCGACGACACGCTGTCCGCCCTCGACGTCCACACCGAGGCACTGGTCGAAACCGCGCTGAGGCGGGTGCTCGCGAAGGCGACCGGCATCGTCGTCGCGCACCGCGCCTCGACGGTCATGCTGGCCGACCGGGTGGCGCTGCTGCAGAACGGCACCATCACCCACGTCGGGCTGCACCACGACCTGCTGGCCACCGTGCCGGCGTACCGCGACCTGCTGGGTGGCGACGACGAGGACGAGCTGGTCGCGGCCCGGGCGGGGGCGGTGTCGTCATGACGTCGACCGACACCGGCCCGGCCGAGCGTCGCGAGGCGGCTGCCCCGGAGGCGGCGCCTGACTCCGCCGCCGACTGGCGCGGGGTGGCGGCTCAGGACGCCGAAGAGGTGGCCGAGAGCACACCGCTGCTGCTGCGGGAGCGCTCACGCCGGCTGATGGGCGAGCTCGTCCGTCCCCACAAGCGGGCGATCATCTGGATCTTCGTCGCCGTCCTGATCGAGAACGCAGCTCGGCTGTCGGTTCCCTACCTCGTCAAGGAGGGGATCGACCGCGGCATCCCGCCGATCCAGGCGGGACAGGGGAACTCCACGCTGCTGACCATCGTCGCCGTCCTGCTCGCGGTGGTGGTGATCCAGGCGGTCAGCCGGCAGACGTTCTTGATGATGGCGGGCCGGGTCGGCCAGCAGATCCTCGTCACGCTTCGGCGGCGGGTCTTCGCGCACTTCCACACGCTGTCGTCGGCCTTCCACGACAGCTACACGTCGGGCCGCGTGATCGCCCGGCAGACGTCCGACATGGACGCGATCAACGAGCTCCTCGAGGACGGGTTCGACGGGCTCGTCACGGCCGCGTTGACCCTCGTGGGCACGGCGGTGCTGCTGCTGGTGCTCGACCTGAAGCTGGGCCTGGTCGCCTTGCTGTCGATACCTGCTCTCCTGCTGCTGACGCAGTGGTTCCGGCGGGAGTCGGCCAAGGCGTACCGGCGTACCCGCGAGACGGTCGCCGCTGTGATCGTCCACTTCGTCGAGACGATCAACGGCATGCGGGCGGTCCAGGCGTTTCGGCGCGAGCCACGCAACCAGCAGATCTTCGACGAGGTCAGTACCGACTACCGCAGGGCCAACGAGCGGGCGTTCCGGCTCGTCGGGGTGTTCATGCCGGGCATCAAGCTGCTGGGCAACGTCACGATCGCGGTCGTGCTGGTGTACGGCACGCACCTGGCCTTCGACGGTGAGGTCACGGTTGGCGTGCTCGCCGCGTTCCTGCTGTACCTGCGCCAATTCTTCGACCCGATGCAGGACATCTCGCAGTTCTACAACACCTTCCAGTCGGCGTCGGCCGCACTGGAGAAGCTCTCGGGGGTCCTCGACGAGGAGCCGTCGGTCCCGGAGCCGGAGCACCCCACGCGGCTTCCGGCAGCCCGGGGAGCGCTCCGGCTCGAGGGAGTCGGGTTCGAGTACGTCGACGGCCGGCCGGTGCTCAGCGACCTCGATCTCGACATTCCGGCGGCGCAGACCATCGCCGTCGTCGGCACGACCGGAGCCGGAAAGACGACGCTGGCCAAGCTGGTGGCTCGCTTCTACGACCCGACGGCGGGGCGCGTCACGCTCGACGGGATCGACCTGCGTGACCTGGGCGAGGACGACCTGCGCCGCGCCGTTGTCATGGTGACCCAGGAGAACTACCTGTTCAACGGCTCCGTTGGCGACAACATCCGGTTCGGCAAGCCGAACGCCTCGACCGAGGAGATCGTCGAGGCGGCCAAGGCGATCGGGGCGCACGAGTTCATCGCCGGCCTGCCCGACGGGTACGACACCGACGTCGCCAACCGGGGCGGGCGGCTGTCGGCGGGCCAGCGCCAGCTCGTCGCCTTCGCGCGTGCGTTCCTCGCCGACCCGGCGGTGCTGATCCTCGACGAGGCGACGTCGAGTCTCGACGTGCCCTCGGAGCGGCTCGTCCAGCGGGCGCTGCGCACGATCCTGGCCGAACGGACGGCCATCATCATCGCGCACCGGCTCTCGACCGTTGCCATCGCCGACCGGGTACTGGTCATGGAGCACGGCAGAGTCGTCGAGGACGGCGCTCCGTCGGACCTGATCGCCCGCGGCGGCGGCCGGTTCTCCGACCTGCACGACGCCTGGCTGGCCTCCCTCGCCTGACGCCCGCGTCGACTGGGCGCGAATGTCGCGTCGACTGGGCGCGAATGTCGCGTCGACTGGGCGCAAACGTCGCCTCGAGTGGGCGAAAATGGCCGCTCGAGCGGGCGCAAATGTCGCGTCGAGTGGGCGCGAAAGTCGCGTCGACTGGGCGCACATGTCGCGCCCGGCGGGCCGGAGCTGTCCGTGCCTCAGGCGGTATCGGTCGCCTCGAGCAGCTCCGATCCTCGGCGCGGCTGTCGGTCGCGAGACGGCGTACGCCGCTCGGCGGAGACGACGATGGCGACCGACGCCACGACCACGCCTCCTCCGGCGATGATCGCGGGTGTGACGGACTCGCCGAGGATCAGCCAGCCGAGGAACACGGCGACGACGGGGTTGACGTAGGCGTAGGTGGCGACGAGCGAGATGGGCGCCGCCTGTAGCACCCAGACGTACGCGGTGAACGCAAGGACCGACCCGAAGGTGACGAGATAGGCCCAGGCCAGCCAGGAGTCGAGAGACCCGCCGCTCGGTACGACGTCCTCCCGCCTGATGAGGGCTCCGACCAGCAGGAAGACCGAGCCGAACAGCATCTCGTACACCGTGACCACGAACGGGTCGTGCGGCAGGGTGAGCCTCGGCGTCGACCACGAGCCGAACGACCACGACACAGAGGCCGCGACCACCACCAGGCAGGCCTTCACCCGTACATCACCGCCGATCCCCGAGGCGGCGATGAGTCCGACGAGTCCGGCGAAGCCGAGCGCGACTCCGGTGAAGGTGCGTCGGTTCGGGCGGTCGCCGGCACAGCTTCGATAGACGACAACCCAGAGCGGCACGGCGGCGATGAGCAGTGCGGTGAGCCCGGACGGGGCGCCCATCTGTTCGCCGACGACGACGACGCCGTTGCCCATGGCGGGCAGCAGCAGCCCCAGGGCCGCGCAGCCGAGCAGCTCGCGGCGCCCGGCCCGGAGCCGGCGCCACCCGCTTCGCAACGCGAGGATCGACGCCAAGATGACTGCCGCGGCGAAGTACCGCCAGCACGCCGAAGCCATGGCGGGCAGGTGTCTGGCCATAATGCGGATCGCAAGGTAGGTCGAGCCCCAGACGACGTACACGATGCCGAGCGCGCCTACGACGAGCAGCGGATTGCTGGCCGCTGACGTGGCAGCAGCCGATGCCGACATGAGTGTTGTCGAGGTTTGGTCCTGTCGCACATCTTCAGGCTAGTGAGCGCTGCCTCGAAGTTCGCGCGGATTTCGGACAGCCACCCGAGATTTCCCGCCGATCCTCAGCGCCGCCCGTGATCGGCAGCATTCGTGCCCGCTCGAGGCGACATTCTCGCCCTCTGGAGGCTGCATTCTCGCCCGCTCGAGGCTGCATTCTCGCCCGCTCGA
>JAWWPH010000541.1:0-4428 GCA_033850875.1 Nocardioidaceae bacterium
CGACGCCGTGAAGCTCGGGCGCAAGATCTTCCAGGTCGCCGCCGGCGCTCACAGCACCGTGAGCATCGGCGAGGTCGTGGTCCCGGCAGCGGTCAAGGGCGGCCACACAAATGCCGGCGACACCCACAGCGGGTCCGCCGATCAGGGCGCGGCCGGAGGTACAACTGTCCCAGGCGCTGCGACGCGCCAGTAGCCGTATGAGCACCGGCGGCCCGCGTCATCGCGGACCGCGCAACGTCGGCCCGAAGGCACCATCGTCGAAAGGGAAAGCTCGCCCGTGACCCAGCGGACACCTGACGACGACAAGGGGCAGCGGGCCGCGAACCGCCCGGCCCGCACCGCCCGGTCGACGCCCACTGCGAGGCCACGGCGACGAGGTGCCGGCTCCGGCGTCGACCCGGGCCGCCGGGCGAAGAGCCGACGCGGCGGCCGCAGGGCACGCCCGGTCACGTTGGCGCGGAGCCCGTTCCGGCTCTGGAGCGCCTTCTGCCTGGTGGCCTTCGTGGTGTCGCTGTTCGCGGCCCGGCTGATCCAGCTGCAGGGGATCGACGCCTCCGACTACGCCGCCCTCGCTCTGCAGAAGGACGGGGCGACTGTCGTCCTCGAGGCGCCACGGGCCGACATCTACGACCGCAACGGCGTGCCGTTGGCGCAGTCGGTCGACTCGTCCCGGCTGGTGGCGGACCCCACGTACACGAAGGCGCACGCCGCCCAGATCGCCACCACCTTGCACCACCGACTCGGCGTCGACTACATCGCCGCGCTCGAGCTGCTGCGCAAGCCCGACACGAGGTACGTCGAGCTCGCCCGCCACATCGAGCCGCAGCGCGCCGCCGCCGTCGTGAGCTACCTCGACAGACAGGGCTGGGGAGGCGTGTACGCCGACAAGGACACCACCCGGGTGTACGCGGCCCACGACGTGGCGGCCAACCTCGTCGGCTTCGTCGGCTCGCAGAACCAGGGCCTGTCCGGGTTCGAGGCCTCCCTGAACTCCCTCCTGCTCGGCAAGAACGGGACCGCGACCTTCCAGATGTCCGACGGCCAGCAGCTGCCACTGGCGGACAACACGATCGTCGAGCCCAAGGAGGGCACCGGGGTCCGGCTGACCATCGACCAGAGCCTGCAGTTCCTGGCACAGCGGCGCCTCGGCCAGGCCGTCGACTCGGCCCGGGCGAAGTCCGGCTCGCTGGTCGTGATGGACGTGAGGACCGGCCAGATCCTCGCTCTCGCCGACTACCCGACGTTCGACGCCAACTCGTTCGCCGACTACCCGCAGTCGACGTACGGCTCGGCCGCGCTCCAGGACGCCTACGAGCCGGGCAGCGTGGAGAAGGTGCTCACGTTCTCCGCTCTGATCGACTCCGGCTACGTCACTCCGCGCAGCCGCGTGACCGTGCCGCCAACCCTGCCCGTCGGCGGTGGGAACGTCATCCACGACTACTTCACCCACGGCACCCTGCGGCTCACCGCGGCCGGGGTGGTCGCGAAGTCGTCGAACATCGGGACCGTGCTGTCGTCCGAGGCGATCCCCAACACGACGTTCTACGACTACCTGCGCAGCTTCGGCCTCGGCAGCAGGACAGGAGTCGGAGTCGCGGGTGAGACGCCTGGGGTGCTGCCGCGACCGGGCACCTGGGCTCCGCTCAACCACGACACGATCGCCTTCGGTCAGGGCCTCAGCGTCAACGCGGTCCAGATGACGGCGGCGATCTCGGCCATCGCCAACGGGGGCGTCTACGTCAAGCCCTCGCTGGTCGAGTCCTACGTCGACAGCTCGGGCGACCTGACACCGGTGAAGGCCCCGCAGACGCACCGGGTGATCAAGGCGAGGACCGCCAAGGAGGTCGCCCGGATGATGGAGGACGTGGTGGGGCCGGAGGGCACGGCGCCCGCCGCCGCCATCCCGGGCTATCGGGTGGCCGGCAAGACCGGTACGGCGCAACGGGCCGGCGGCAGTTGCCACTGTTACAAGACCGGCGGCTTCACCGCCAGCTTCGGAGGGTTCGCGCCCGCCGACGACCCCCGGTTCGCGATCTACATCGTCATCCAGCACCCCAGGAACGGCGGCGGCGGAGGCAGCATCGGCGGCCCGGTGTTCCACGACATGATGACCCGGACCCTGCAGGAGTTCGGCGTACCACCGACGGGCAACTCGCAACCCGCACTGCCGGTCTTCTGGTGAGCGTCGCTAACCTCGGCACGTGTCGTCCGACCCTTCCGAGGTGACAGTGCCGACGCGACCGGGCTCCGTCACGCCGCTCGCGCTCGACACGATCAGCGAGCTTGTCGGCGGCACCCTCGTGGGCGACGGCCGTACCACGGTCTGCGGGCTGACGCTCGGCTCGTCGGCCGTGTGCCCCGGTGACCTGTACGCAGCGGTGCCCGGTACCAGAACGCATGGCGCGCGGTTCGCGGCAGAGGCGGTGGAGCGAGGGGCGACCGCTCTGCTCACCGACGCGGACGGCGCCGACCTGGTGGGCCAGGCAGCCGTCCCGATGGTCGTCGTCGAGTCGCCGCGCGCGGTCCTGGGACGGGCCGCTGCGGCGGTGTATGGCTACCCGGCCGAGCGCCTCACCCTGGTGGCCGTGACCGGCACCTCGGGCAAGACCACCACGACCCAGCTCGCGGCCGCCGCGGCGCGGACGGCCGGGAGGCGGACCGCCGTCATCGGCACGATGGGGACCTGGATCGACGGTGAGCCTGTCGGCGGCGCACTGACGACGCCCGAGGCGCCCGACCTGCACGCCCTGTTCGCGGTGATGGTCGAGCGGGGCGTCGACGTGTGCGCGCTGGAGGTGTCGAGCCATGCCCTCGTCATGGGCAGGGTCGACGGCGTCGTCTTCGACGTCGCCGCCTTCACCAACCTTGGCCGCGACCACCTCGACTTCCACGGCAGTGTGGAGCGGTACTTCGCCGCGAAGGCGGACCTGTTCTCGAGCCGCCGGGCCAGGCGCGCGGTGGTGAACGCCGACGACCCGTACGGGCGGCGCCTCTCCGACACTCCCGAGATCCCTACTCGCACGACGTCGGCCACAGGTCGTGAGGCGGACTGGACGGCGACGGTCTCGCGAGCCGAAGAGTGGGGGACCGGCTTCGACGTGACGGCTCCGGACGGGCGGCGCGTCTCGACCGCCGTGCATCTCCCCGGTGCCTTCAACGTGAGCAACGCGCTGTGTGCGCTGGCGTGCCTCGTGGAGGCGGGACTGGACCTGCATGCCGCGGCCGACGGGATCGCCGGCGCGCCCGACGTCGCCGGCCGCATGCAGCGGGTGGAGCGGGGCCAGCCGTTCAGCGTGATCGTGGACTACGCCCACAAGCCCGACGCCGTCACCGCCGCCCTGGAGGCGCTCCGGCCGGTGACCGACGGCCTCCTGACGATCGTGCTCGGAGCCGGCGGCGACCGCGACCGCGGAAAGCGCCCGATGATGGGCGAGATCGCAGGCCGGCTGGCGGACGTGGTCATCGTGACCGACGACAACCCCCGCAGCGAGGACCCGGATGCCATTCGCGCCGAGATCGTCGCCGGGGCACGCTCGTCGCAGCCGGCGGCGCGAGTGCTCGACGTCGCCGACCGGCGGGCTGCCATTCGCCGGGCGTTGGCGTCCGCGCGTGCGGGAGACACCGTGCTCATCGCGGGGAAGGGCCATGAGAAGGGCCAGCAGGTCGGCGACCGCGTGCTCCCGTTCGACGATGCCTCCGTCGCGGCCGCTGTCCTGGACGACCTCGTCACCGCCGGGGGGGCGCGATGATCGCGATGAGCATCGCGGAGATCGCGGCTGCCGTCGGCGGCGCGCCGACAGGCCCGGACGACACTCTCGTCACGGGTCCCGCGTTCGTCGACTCGAGGCACCCCGAGCCAGGTGGGCTGTTCGCCGCGGTGCTCGGCGAGCACGTGGACGGCCACGACTTCGCCGACGGGGCGGTCGCCGGCGGCGCGGCAGCCGTCTTGTCGTCGCGTCCGCTGGGCCTGCCGGGCGTGGTCGTACCGGACGTGGTCGCGGCGCTGGGCCGGCTGGCGCACCGGGTCGCCTCCCAGCTCATCGGCATCACCGTCATCGGGATCACCGGCTCGCAGGGCAAGACGAGCACCAAGGACCTGCTCGCGCAGCTGCTCGAGACGGCCGGTGAGACCGTCGCCCCGGTCGGGTCGTTCAACACCGAGGTCGGCGTACCGCTGACCGTGCTGCGCGCCGGCGCTACGACGGAATTCCTTGTCGTCGAGATGGGTGCCCGAGGCATCGGCCACATCGCCTACCTCGCTGACATCGTCCGCCCGCGGGTCGGCGTCGTCCTCAACGTCGGGGTCGCCCACCTGGGAGAGTTCGGTTCACGGGCGGCCATCGCGGAGGGCAAGTCGGAGCTCGTCCAGGCCCTCCCCGCCGACGGTGTGGCGGTGCTCAACGCCGACGACGAGCTGGTCGAGCGGAT
>JAWWPH010000332.1:0-9746 GCA_033850875.1 Nocardioidaceae bacterium
AACGCTTTTCCGGCCGTCGGATCGGAGGCCGGTCCGACTGCGGTGACCGCGTACGCGGACTGAGCCGCAGCCGGCGACGCGGCAGCGACGGTGGCGAGCAGTGCCCCCACTCCGACCGCAGCGAGAAGTCGAGCGGCGCGCGTTCCATCCCAGTGACTTGACATAGAGTGATGCTACGATCACTCAGTGTATGGGTCAGGAGATCTCCCGAACTGATCACCGCTCCACTCCGAGCGTGGTACGCCAGCCGAGAGCGTCCGCTCGCCAACCGCCGCCTACGCGGCTGCAATCGTCAGGGAACCCGAACGCCCCAGTACGGCTCGGAGTCGTCGGTGGTGTTGTCGGTGACCCGCCGCCGAGCGCCGCCGTCGGGCCGGATCGTGAAGATCTCCCGGTCCGTGGCGTCCGATGAGTCGTACGCGATCCGCAAGCCGTTCGGTGACCACGCCGGGTCGTCGTCGTTCACCGTGTTGTCAGTGACCTGCTGCCGGCCGCCGCCGTCGGGCCGGATCGTGAAGATCTCGTCGTCGGTGCCGTCTTCTGAGACGTAGACGATCCTCTTCTGCCTCGGGGACCACCCGGGCTCGAAGTCGTTCGTCGTGTTGTCCGTCACCTGCCGGCGGCTGCCGCCGTCGGGGTTGATCGTGAAGATCTCCTGGTCGGTGCCGTCCGACGCCTCATACGCGATCCGCTTGCCGTTCGGGGACCAGGCAGGGTCGAACTCATCCACCGTGGTGTCGGTGACCTGCCGCCGACCGCCGCCGTCGGCCCGCATCGTGAAGATCTCGAAATTGCCGGTCTGGTTCGAGACGTAGACGATTCGCTTCCCGTTAGGGGAATACGTCGCCTCTCCGTCGTCCGCCGTGTTGTCGGTCAACTGCTGACGGCCACCGCCGTTCGCCTTGATCGTGAAGATCTCGAAGTCACCGCTTGCGTCCCTGGCTTCGTACACGATTCGCTTGGCCCTCGGAGAGTAGGCAGGGTCGAACTGGTCGGCAGGATCGTTGGTGACGTTCAGCCGCCGGCTCCCGTCGGGGTTGATCGTGAAGATGTCGTCCTGGGTACCGTCGGAATGCACGTACGCGATCCTGCCGTTGGGTGCAGGCAGGACGGCTCGCGAAGCCGGCGAGGCGGCCGCTGCGCTTACGACTCCCCCGATGGCCGCGATCACCGCCCCCACCACGATCGCTCCGCTGCGTAGGCCGCGCTGTGGGCGATGCCACCGCAGCCGCTGAGACCTGGCCGATGTGCCCATGTCGAGCCTTTCCCTGTGGAAGTCGATCACAGTTCCTACCACAGCCCCGGAGATGTCGGCAATGATCGGTTCGCGGGGAGGCGAGTCTGCGCCGGGCGAGGCAGCGGTGGCAGGCGGCCGCCTGACCTACTCCCACTCGATGGTGCCAGGGGGCTTGCTCGTGACGTCGAGGGTCACGCGGTTGATCTGCCTGACCTCGTTGGTGATCCGGGTGGAGATCTTCTCGATGACGTCGTAGGGCAGCCGGGCCCAGTCAGCCGTCATCGCGTCCTCGGACGTGACCGGACGCAGCACCACCGGATGCCCGTACGTCCGCCCGTCGCCCTGGACCCCGACCGAACGGACGTCCGCCAGCAGCACCACCGGGAACTGCCAGATCTCGTCGTCGAGGCCGGCCTCCGTCAGGACCTGCCGGGCGATCGCGTCGGCCTCGCGCAGGATGTCCAGCCGCTCGGCCGTCACGGCACCCACGATCCGGATCGCCAATCCCGGCCCGGGGAACGGCTGCCGCCCGACGATGCCCTGCGGCAGACCGAGCTCGATGCCGACCTTGCGGACCTCGTCCTTGAACAGGATCCGCAGCGGCTCGATCAGCTCGAACTGGAGATCCTCGGGGAGCCCGCCGACGTTGTGGTGTGACTTGATGGTGGACGTCCCCGCTCCGCCTCCGGACTCGACCACGTCGGGGTACAGGGTGCCCTGGACCAGGTACCGCACGGGCTGTCCCTCGTTGCCGCTCTGTTCGACGATCGCCCGTTCGGCGCCCTCGAAGGCGCGGATGAACTCCCGGCCGATGATCTTGCGCTTGGTCTCGGGGTCACTCACTCCGTCGAGTGCCGCGAGGAACGTCGACGACGCCTCGACGACGTGGAGGGAAACCCCGGTCGCGGCGACGAAGTCCCGCTCGACCTGCTCCGCCTCCCCCTTCCGCAGCAACCCGTGGTCGACGAACACACACGTCAGCTGGTCGCCGATCGCGCGGTGCACCAGTGCTGCCGCGACGGCGGAGTCCACGCCCCCCGACAGCCCGCAGATCGCCGCGTCGGTGCCCACGCGCTCGCGGATCGACGCCACCTGCTCGTCCACGACGTTGACCATCGTCCAGGTCTGCCGGCACCCGGCGATGTCGACGAGGAACCGCTCGAGCACCTGCTGGCCGTGCTCGGTGTGGAGCACCTCGGGATGCCACTGCACGCCGGCGAGCCGGCGTTCGCCCGACTCGAAGGCGGCGACGGGTGCCCCTGGGGTCGACGCGAGCGTCTCGAAGCCCGACGGCGGCGCCGCGACGGCGTCACCGTGGCTCATCCACACCCGGGCACCCGCCGGCACGCCCGTCAGCAGCGTGCCCGCCGACGTCACGTCGACGACCGTCCGCCCGAACTCCGACAGGCCCGTACGGCGCACCTCGCCTCCGAGTACGGACGCCATCGCCTGGAAGCCGTAGCAGATACCGAAGACGGCCGCATCGCCGTCGAAGATCTCTGCGTCGAGCTGAGGTGCGCCCGGCGCGTACACCGACTGCGGTCCCCCGCTCAAGATGATGGCCTTCGGCTCACGGGCCAGGATGTCGGCGGCGGGCGTCGTGTGCGGGACGATCTCGGAGTACACGCGGGCCTCGCGCACCCGGCGCGCTATCAGCTGTGCGTACTGCGCTCCGAAGTCCACGACGAGAACCAGGTCATGATCTTCGGTCAACATCCGTCCTTCGCTACCGGCGACACCGGCAGTCTATCGGCCAGCGGGTGCCCGACGCCCTCGACGCCACGGAGCGGTCTGCAGACGCAGATGGGGTGTCGCCCCCCTGAGAACGACACCCCTTTGCACTGCTCGTCGACGGAATACGGCTCAGCCGCAGTCGACTCTGTTCACTGAAAGCGAGACTATCACTACTTGGCGTCACGGGTCTAGGGGCTATCGAAGCCCCGACTCTGCCGCGTCACCAGAGCGGTGACCCGCTCCATCGCGTCATACACGTCGACGAATCGCGTGGTCAGCGGCGCAAGTCCCAGGCGGATGCCGTCGGGCCGCCGGAAGTCGGGTATGACGCCCCCCGCGATCAGCTCGGCTGTCAGCTCACGGGCGCGCGGAGAGGTGAGCGTGACGTGGCCTCCGCGGCGCTCGGCGTCGCGCGGTGACGCGAGCCCGACACCGAGTGGCTGCAGCCACGCGTCATACAGCTGGACGGCGAAGGTGGTGAGCGCCACGGACTTCGCCCGGAGCGCCGACATGCCCGCCTCGGCGATCATCGCGACACCTGGCTCGACGGCCGCCATGGACAAGATGCCCGGCGTCCCCGACAGCCAGCCGCGCATGCCCGGCTCGGGGTCGTAGCCCTGCTCCATGTCGAACATGTCGCGGCGGCTCCACCAGCCCCAGATCGGCTGGTGCAGCTGCGGCTGCAGGTCGTGTCGCACGAAGGTGAAGGACGGGGCGCCCGGTCCGCCGTTCAGGTACTTGTACGTACAGCCGACCGCGATGTCGACGCCGTCGGCAGGCAGGTCGATGGGGACTGCTCCCACTGAGTGGCACAGGTCCCAGACCGTGAGCGCACCCACCGCGTGCGCCGCCTTCGTGAGCGCGCCCATGTCGACCAACGCCGCCGAGCGGTAGTCCACCTGCGAGAGCACCGTGACGGCGACGTCGTCGTCGAGGACCGCCTCGAGGTCCTCGCGCTGCACTCCGTCGACGCCCGCGTCTTCGACCCAGCGGATGTCCAGGTCCCGCTGGGCGGCCAGCGACTCCACGATGTAGCGGTCGGTCGGGAAGTTGTCGCGCTCGATCACCACCGACCGCCGCCCCGGCCGTGCGTCGAGGGCGGCGGAGATCGCCTTGTACAGCGAGACCGTCGTCGTGTCGTTGACGATCACCTCCCCACTTCGCGCTCCCAGTAGCTGGCGGCCGATGAGGTCGCCGATCCGGGTCGGCAGCTCGAGCCAGTGCCGGTCCCACGAGCGGATCAGACCGCCGGCCCAGTCGGCGTCGAGAACCTCGAGCAGTCGTGACCGGCTCGCCTTCGGCAGTCGCCCGAGCGAGTTGCCGTCGAGGTAGATGAGGCTGTCGTCGTCGATGACGAACCTGTCCCGGTAGCCGGCGAGCTCGTCCGCGGCGTCCAGCCCGAGCGCCACCGAACGCTCCGGCTGCACCTCAGCTCCGGTCCGCGCCGGCCGTAGCGGCCCTCGCCTCGAGCCCCGAGCCGTGCACGAGAGTACGACCGCCGAGAGCTCGGGGCCGGTCGGCGGCGAACGGGTTGATCCGGCGCGCCTCGTCGACCACGGACCGGTCGAGGTCCGCGACGGCGAGCCCCGCGCCCGAGTCGACACGGGCGACCACCCTGCCCTGCGGGTCGTAGACGGCTGTGCCGCCGCTGAACTCGAGCTCTCCGCAGCGCCCCACGAGGTCGGAGAAGACGACGTACATCCCGTTGTCGAGAGCGCGAGCCGCGTAGTAGAGGTCGCGCCGATGCTCACTGCCCACGACGTATGCCGACGGGCACGCGTAGGCCAGGGCGCCGTCGTCCGAGGCTGCACGCGCATGCTCGGGGAAGCAACCGTCGTAACAGATGCCGAGCCCGACCGGCCAACCGTCCACGAGGAGCGACGCGCCATGCGTACCCGGCGTGAAGAGGCTCTGCTCCACGCCGGAAAGGTGCTGCTTGTCGTACGCGACGCTCACCTCGCCGGCCGCGGTGAAGGCCAGCAGCGACAACGTCCGCGGTCCCCCGTCCAGCCGTACCGACGCGCCGACGAGAACGACGACCCGGCGGGCACGGGCCACGTCCGCGAGCACCGAGAGTCGGGCGTCGGCGGGCGTGACGTCGCAGTCGTCGGGCCGGTCGGCCAGCGTCTGGGGGCTGTACCCACACAAAAAGAGCTCTGGGAACACGACCAGCCGGGCGCCCTCGTCCGCCGCTGCCGAGGTCCACCGCGCCGCCGTCGCCGCGTTCGCCCCGACGTCTCCCGCGACAGACTCCGCCTGGACGGCCGCGACCCGCAGGACGGGCTGCGTCACTGGACCACGACCTCGACCCGCTGGAACTCCTTGAGGTCCGTGTAGCCCGTGGTGGCCAGCGCGCGCTTCAGCGCCCCCACGAGGTTCATCGTGCCGTCGGAGACGAGCGACGGTCCGTGCAGGATCTGCTGCAGGGTCCCCACCGTGCCGATGTCCACCCGCTCCCCACGAGGAAGCGACTCGTGCCGCGCCTCCGCACCCCAGTGGAAGCCCCGCCCCGGCGCCTCCTTCGCGCGGGCTAGGGGCGAACCGATCATCACGGCGTCGGCGCCGCAGGCCAGCGCCTTCGCCAGGTCACCGCTGCGGCCGATGGAGCCGTCGGCGATGACGTGCACGTAGCGACCACCCGACTCGTCGAGGTAGTCGCGCCGAGCCGCCGACACGTCGGCGACAGCCGTGGCCATCGGCACGGCGACGCCGAGAACCAGCCGGGTCGTGTGGGCTGCGCCGCCCCCGAAGCCGACGAGGACGCCCGCGGCGCCGGTACGCATCAGATGCAGGGCCGCCTGGTACGTGGCGCAGCCGCCGACGATGACCGGGACGTCGAGCTCGTAGATGAACTGCTTCAGGTTGAGCGGCTCTGCCTTCCCCGACACGTGCTCGGCCGACACGGTGGTCCCGCGGATGACGAACAGGTCCAGCCCCGCCTCGATGACCGACGCCGCGTACTGCTTGGTGAGCTGCGGTGACAAGGCTCCCGCGACGGTGATCCCGGCGGCACGCATCTCCTTGACCCGCTGCACCATCAGGTCGGGGACGATCGGCTGGGCGTAGATCTGCTGCATCCGCCGGGTCGCCTCCGCGCCGTGCAGCGAGGCCACCTCGTCGAGCAGCGGCTCGGGGTCGTCGTACCGGGTCCACAGCCCCTCGAGGTCGAGCACGCCCAGGCCGCCGGCGAGCCCGAACGCGACCGCCGTCGAGGGCGACATCACCGAGTCCATGGGAGCCGCGACTACCGGGATGTCGAACCGGTAGGCGTCGATCTGCCACGCGACCGACACCTCCTCCGGGTCGCGGGTGCGGCGACTGGGGACGATCGCGATGTCGTCGAAGGAGTACGCGCGCCGGCCTCGTTTGGCGCTGCCGATCTCGATGTCCATGAGTGCCCTCGCGAGTCGCGTCAGCGCGACGAGTAGTTGGGTGCTTCGACGGTCATCTGGATGTCGTGCGGGTGGGACTCCTTGAGGCCTGCGGACGTGATGCGGACGAACCTTCCCCGCTCCTGCAGCTCCGGGATCGTGGCGGCGCCGACGTAGAACATCGACTGGTGCAGGCCGCCGACGAGCTGGTAAGCGACCGCCGAGAGCGGTCCGCGGAAGGGGACCTGCCCCTCGATGCCCTCCGGGACGATCAGGTCGTCGCGGTTGACGTCGCCCTGGAAGTAACGGTCCTTGGAGTACGAGAGCGTCTTGCCGCGCGAGGCCATCGCACCGAGCGACCCCATCCCGCGGTAGCGCTTGAACTGCTTGCCGTTGACGAAGACCAGCTCACCCGGGCTCTCCTCACAGCCCGCCAGCAGCGACCCGATCATGACGGTGTCGGCGCCCGCGACCAGCGCCTTCGCGATGTCCCCGGAGTACTGGAGCCCGCCGTCGCCGATCACCGGCACCCCCGCCGGCCGGCAGGCCAGGGAGGCCTCGTAGATGGCGGTCACCTGTGGCACACCCACACCTGCCACGATCCGGGTCGTGCAGATGGACCCCGGGCCGACGCCTACCTTCACCGCGTCGACGCCGGCCTCGACCAGCGCCTGGGCACCGGCGCGGGTCGCGACGTTGCCGCCGATCACCTGCACGTGCCGGGTCGCGGGGTCGGCCTTCAGCCGGCGCACCAGGTCGAGCATCAGCCGGGCGTGCCCGTTGGCGACATCGGGGACGAGGATGTCGACGCCGGCCTCGACGAGCGCCCGGACCCGCTCCCACGCGTCACCGAAGTACCCGATCGCGGCGGCCACGACGAGGCGACCGTCGGCGTCCTTCGTCGACAGGGGGTACTGCTCGGACTTCACGAAGTCCTTGACGGTGATCAGCCCCGTCAGCTTGCCCTGGTCGTCGACGAGCGGAAGCTTCTCGAGCTTGTGCTTGGCCAGCAGCGCTGCGGCGTCGTCGGAGGAGATCCCGACCGGAGCGGTCACCAACGGCATCGGGGTCATCACCTCGCGGACGCTGCGGCGCTCCCAGTCGCCGACGGCGACGAACCGCAGGTCGCGGTTGGTGATGATGCCCAGCAGATGCGAGTCGGCGTCCACAACGGGCAGGCCGGACACCCGGTACCGGCCGCAGATCTCGTCGAGCTGCGCCAGGGTCGCGTCCGGCTCGACCGTCACCGGGTGGGCGATCATGCCCGACTCCGAGCGCTTGACCAGGTCGACCTGTTCCGCCTGGTCCCCGACCGACAGGTTGCGGTGCAGGACACCGACGCCGCCCTGACGCGCCATCGCGATGGCCATCCGGGACTCGGTCACCGTGTCCATGGCGCTGGACACCAGGGGGATCCTGATGTCGATCTCTCGCGTGAGGCGCGACGTCGTGTCCACGTCGCTCGGGACCACGTCGGTCTCACCGGGCAGCAACAGCACGTCGTCGAACGTGAGCCCCAGCGTCGAGAACTTGTCAGGCACTCCGGAGGGCGTCAGGTCCATCGGCTCATTCTACGGCGAAGGGTGGCGCCGGACGTCGCGCGAGTCCGGCCGTTGCGGGGCCGGCTCATCGGGGCGCTGCAGGGACCGCGAGGTCTCCGGCACGGCGGCCCGTCGCGGATCGAACCCGACCCTGTCGCCGGGCGACCCGGGAGCGCGGTGGGCCTGGTCGTGGCGCAGGTGCGTGAACTGGCGCTTCACGAAGTGCAGGGGTGACAAGGGGTCGCCGCTGACCGCCGTGGCCAGACCTGACGACGAGACCGTCAGCGCGAGGGTCAGGGCCGCCACCCGCCGCGCGAGCTCCGCTGAGCTGGTCGCCTTCGCGACCGGAGGCAGCGGCCTGGTCCACGGCGCCATCGGCTGCGCGTCGATGCGGCGGACCCACGCCTCGAGCGCGCGAAGCACCGGGTCGGCGCCGTCGATGCGACGGCGCTCGGACAGTGCGGAGATCAGCGCGTCGCTCGCGGCGACCGGGTGCACGGTCTCAGTCATGTCCGGGCCCGTCACCGTACCGGGCGATCTGGCGCATCTTGACGAGGGCCCGGTGCTGGGCGACACGAACGGCGCCGGCGGTCATGCCGAGCGCCGCGCCCGTCTCCTCGGCCGAGAGTCCGGACGCTACGCGCAGCACCATCACCTCGCGGAGGTTCTTCGGGAGCTTGCGCAGCAGCTCCGCCGCCGACTCCGCTTCGCTGAAGGCCACCACGTGGTCCTCGGGCGTCGGCGCGTCGTCGACGTCTTCCGGGAGGTCGGCGACGAGCAACGGGTGGCGCGCGAGCGCCCGGCGAGCGTCGGCGACCTTGCGCGAGGAGATACCGTGCACGAACGCCTCGAAGGGCCGCCCGCGGTCGCGGTAGCGGGGCAGGGCCGCGAGGATGGCGAGGCAGATGTCCTGGGCCACGTCGTCGACCAGGTGGACACCACCCGGGTACGTCCCCAGCCGGCCCAGGCAGTAGCGGTGGGCGATCACGCGCACCCGTTCCAGCAGCTCCTCGACCGCCGGGGCGCTGCCGGCCTGGGCGGCCATGGCCAGCTCACCCAGGTCCGGTGCCCCGGTTGGAGCCGGTGGACGCCGTTCCGACAGCGCGCGCGAAATACTCCCCGACCCGATCACCGCCTCAGCCTCGCACGAGTCGGCCGGGTTGTGCATTCCGGGGCCGTTCGGCCGCTGAAACCGTTGCGTCCGCCCGCTTCGAGGGGCGGATTTCGCAGCGCTGACGACAAAGGCCCGGCGGCTGCAGGGCAGCCACCGGGCCTCTCGTCGAAACGACGCCTGTCAGCGGGTCAGTGCCCGTGCCCGTGGCCGTGGCCACCGGCTGCGTCGGGCTCCGGGTCGGCCGGCTTCTCGACCACCAGGGTCTCGGTGGTCAGCAGCATTCCGGCGATCGACGCTGCGTTGACCAGCGCGGACTTCGTGACCTTGACCGGGTCGAGCACGCCCTGGGACACCAGGTCGCCGTACTCACCGGTCGCGGCGTTGAAGCCCTTGCCGAGGCCGGCCTCGCGCACCTTCGCGACGACGACGTAGCCCTGGTCGCCACCATTCTCGGCGATCCAACGCAGCGGCTCGTCGATCGCGATCCGCACGATCCGGACGCCGGTGGCCTGGTCGCCGCTCAGCCCGAGGTTCTTCTCGAGCACCTGGGCGGCGTGGACGAGAGCGGAGCCACCGCCGGCGATGATGCCCTCCTCGACCGCCGCGCGGGTGGCCGAGATCGCGTCCTCGATGCGGTGCTTGCGCTCCTTCATCTCGACCTCCGTGGCGGCCCCGACCTTGATGACGCCGACGCCGCCGGCCAGCTTGGCCAACCGCTCCTGCAGCTTCTCGCGGTCCCAGTCGGAGTC
>JAWWPH010000554.1:0-8399 GCA_033850875.1 Nocardioidaceae bacterium
CTCAGCAACTAGGAGGTTGCACAATGACATTCAGACCAGAACCGGATGACAAGCACCCGGACTCCTCTGACCGGTACGGCGACCCGCGTCCGACGCGGCATCGCCACCATCGACACGGCTCGCGCCACGAGCGGCCCGAGCCCTTCACCGACGAGCCCGTCGGCACCACGCCCGAAGCCCTGGCCGAGGCGTTCTTCGGTGTCGGCAGGCTGCTCCGCGGCCGCGGCAGCTACCGCTCCGCAGGGCCACGCCGCGATCGGCTGACCTTCGCCCGCGGTGCACTGCTCGCCGCGCTCGACACCGACGGCCCGCAGCGCATGGGCCACCTCGCACATCGACTGGGCGTCGTGCCGCGCACGATCACGCCCATGGTCGACGCGCTCGAGGACGGTGGCCTCGTGACCCGCGAGGACGACCCCGACGACCGCCGCGCCACGATGCTGCGCATCACCGACGCCGGCCGGGCCGAGCTGTCGCGCAGCCGCTCCGACCGCAAGTCGACGATCGACGAGGTCTTCGAGGTCCTCAGCGACAGCGAGCGGACCGTCCTCGCCGGCGTGCTCGACAAGCTGCGCGCCGCCGCCCGGACCGGCCTGGAGCGCGATCGTGACCCGAGATCGACAAGTCTCGCTAGCGAGGGTGACGACGCGTACGGCGACGAACCCGACGACGACCCCGAGTCCCGGTCGGGTCGACGCGGCCGGGGTCGCGGTCCGCGCGGGCGTCGCGAACGCCGGCGCGAGGGCTGGCACCCACGGTTCAACAGCCGCCGAGAGATCGGCTGACGCAGCCCGACGGTGCGCCTGACCGGCCCGTTCGGTTAGGCGCACCGTCTTCTGGGTAGCGCTCAGGTGATGCAACCGGACGTCATCGCAGGTCGGTACCGCATCGTGCGTCCGGTCGGTCGAGGCGGGATGGGCACGGTGTGGCTGTGCATCGACGAGACACTCCACCGCCAGGTCGCCGTCAAGCAGATCGGTTCCCTGCCCGGTGAGTCTCCCGGGGACACGGCTCGAGCGATGCGCGAGGCCCGGCTGACGGCCGCCCTCAACCACACGAACGCGGTCTCCGTGTACGACGTCGTCGAGCATGCAGGCACGACCTGGCTCGTGATGGAGTACATGGCCTCGAAGACGTTGTCGCAGCTCATCGCCTCAGAAGGGTCGCTGCCGCCCGGCCGCGTGGCCGCCATCGGGGCACAGGTAGCGGCCGCGCTCACCAGCGCGCACTCACTCGGCATCATCCATCGCGACATCAAGCCTGGCAACATCCTCGTCGGCGAGGACGACGTGGCCAAGATCAGCGACTTCGGCATCGCTCGCGGGCACACCGACATGCGCCTCACCCAGACCGGCATGGTCACCGGCACCCCCGCCTTCTTCTCCCCCGAGCTCGCGCGTGGCGAGGAGGCGTCCTTCGCCTCGGACGTCTGGGCCCTCGGCATCACCTTGTACACCGCCACCGAGGGCGCGCCGCCGTTCCAGCCTCAGACCAACCCGCTGGCCATGCTGAGCGTCATCGCCAACGAGCACGTGCCCCGCCCCGAGCACGCGGGACCGCTCGTCCCCGTGCTGGCAGGGATGCTCGACCCCGATCCCTCCCGCCGGTTCACGATGGCTCAGGCGCTCACGTCGCTGCACCGGGTACAGGACCAGACCTCGTCGACGCCATCGGCGGCCGCCTCAGCCGAGGCGGCGGACGGCGCGGCCACCCGAGAAGAGGCACCGACGCACACACCCACCATCGAGAGCCCGGTAGAACCGGACTACGAGCAGCCCGTCGTCCTCCCCCCCGCAGCAGGACGCTGGGTCGAGGAGCCCGCCCGTGAAGGCGACCAGTCGGCTCGCCGGCGCAGTCCGGTCGGACGGCTGGTCCGCGGCGCCCTCGCGCTGCTGGTGCTGGTCGGTGCCGCTGCGCTGCTGGTGAACGTGCTCGGCTCCTTCTCCGGTGACAACGCACCGACGTCGACCGGAGCGGGCGGCACCGTCTCGACGTCGGGCTCCGGCACCCGTCACCACTCCGGCACCTCGGCCGGCTCGACCTCGGGCAGCGCGAGCGGTCCGGCGTCGTCCAGCGGCACTTCGACGTCGAGCTCCTCGACGACGCCGTCCACCTCGGGGGCTGCCACGACGTCTCCCCCCGCGTCCTCGTCCGGACCTGGGGGCGGTACCTCCGCGTCCAGTCCGCAAGGCTTCACCCGGCTGTACTACCGAACCGTTCCCGGCAACCTCGACGCCGGCTGGAACATGCTGGCGCCGAGCATGCAGGCCACCGTCGGTCGAGGGTCCTACAACGGCTTCTGGCACACGATCCAGTCCGTGAGCCTCTCCTCGGTCGACGCGCTCGACGCCACCACGGTCCGGTACCGGATCACGTACACGTTCTTCAACGGCACGACGTCGACCGAGAACAAGCAGCTAACGCTGGCGCGCAGCGGCAGCTCGTACCTGATCACCAGCGACGCCGAAGCCCAGTAGCCGCCACGGCCACGCGGGATGAGGCGGGCGTCGTCAGGGGGCCCGGCGCTCCGTGAGCGGCAGACGCACGACGAACCGGGTGTCGCCGGGCGAGGACTCCACGGTGAGGTCGCCACCGTGCCGGGCGACGACGATGCGGTACGAGATGTCGAGGCCGAGCCCAGTGCCCTGACCGGTGGCCTTCGTGGTGAAGAAGGGCTCGAAGATCCGCTGGCGCAGCTCCGGGGGCACACCGGGGCCGGTGTCGCCGATCTCGACCCGCACCGACTCGCCGTCGAGCGCGGTCCGTACGGTGATCCGGCCCCCGCCGTCCATCGCCTGTATCGCGTTGTCGAGCAGGTTGGTCCAGACCTGGTTGAGCTCACCGGCGTACATCGGCACGGGCGGCAGCGAGCGGTCGAAGTCGGTGACCACCTCGACGCCTTTGAGCTTCGCGCTCAGCATGACGAGCGTGCTCTCGATGCCCTTGTGGATGTCTGCGCGTGCGTGGGGCGCGCGATCCATGTTGGAGTACTGCTTCGCTGCAGCGACCAGCGTCGAGATACGTGACACGGAGTCGGTGATCTCGTCCAGGAGCAGCTCGGTCTCGAGGGTGCTGGCAAGCCACTGCAGCCCTCCTTCGAGCACGTCGGCCGGAGCCCGGCGGGCGAAGTCGTCGAGGAACTCGCACGTGGTACCCGCGCCGACGAAGATCGGCGCGATCTCCCATGCCGACGCGACGCCGTGGTCCTCGAGCCAGTCGGCGATCGCGTCCTCCCGCGCGGACTCTTCCAGCGGGGACAGGTGCGGAGCCGCCGCGATGCCCAGCACCGCCTGCTCCTGCACCTCCACCAGCACCTCGAGCAGGCGCGGGTCGAGCTCGTCGCGGGCCAGCTTCGCGAGCTTGGAACGCATACCGTGGACACGCTCGCGCAGCGCCGACGTCGCCCGCGACGCCGCGGCGGCGGGGTTGTTGAGCTCGTGCGTGAGCCCGGCCGACAGGGCGCCGAGTGCCAGCAGCTGCTGTCGCTGGCCCACGATCTGCTGCGTGTTCTGCATCCCGAGGAAGACGCCCTCCAGCAGGTGCATCGCCATCGGGAACCACGTGCGTACCGCCCACGTGAAGTCCTCCCGGCTCAAGACGAACAGCCGCACGTCGGTGAGAGCCCGGACGGTGGCGGTGTACCGGTGCTCGTCGCCCTCCTCGAGGTATGACTGCGTGGCGCCGGCGTACACGCCGACCTGGTCGGTACGGCTGGTCTCGACGTCGTCTCGTCCGACCCGCCGGCTCAGGGCGATCGTGCCCTCGAGCAACATGATGAAGACCTCGGCGTCGTCTCCCTCCTTCAGCACCTCGCTGCCGCCGGCGACCTCCGCGACCCAGCCGTGCGCGGCCAGCCAGTCGAGCTGCGCAGTCTCGAGCTTCTCGAACAGGAACAGTCGGCGCAGGTCGTCGCCGGACAGCCGCCCCCGCTCCTCCTGGACGGTCACGGGGCCAGGTACCGGTGAGCGAGGGTCACGGCCATGGCTCCTTCACCCACGGCGGACGCCACCCGCTTGATGGAGCTCGCCCTCACGTCGCCGGTGACGAACACCCCGGGCACGCTCGACTCGAGCGGCCAGGGGTCCCGCTCGAGCGGCCAGCCGGGAGGTCGTCGCCGGTCGACCGTCAGGTCGGAGCCGGTCAGGATGAACCCGCGCTCGTCGCGTTCGAGCACCCCGCTCAGCCATGCGGTGTGAGGGGTCGCCCCGATGAACACGAACAGGTGCGTGGCGTGCACGCGCTCCACAGCCCCGGTAGGCAGATTGCGTAGGGTCAGCTTCTCGAGGTGGTCGACCCCGTGTGCCTCCTCCACCACCGTGCAGGGGCGCACGCTGATCGAGGCGATGCCCCTGATCTGTTCGATGAGGTAGTGCGACATCGAGCGTTCGAGCCCGTCGCCGCGCACCAGGAGCGTGACGCTCCGGGCGACGCGGGAGAAGAAGACCGCTGCCTGGCCGGCCGAGTTGGCGCCACCGACGATGTAGACGTCCCTGTCCGCGCAGTCCTCGACCTCGGTCGGTGCGGAGCCGTAGTACACGCCCCGCCCCGCCAGGTCGGCGACCCCGGGGGCGTCGAGGTCCCGGTAGGACACTCCGGTCGCGATGATGACGCTGTGCGCCGCGACCTGGTGGCCGTCCCTCAACGACACCACGCGGGTCCATCCGCTGCTGGCCAGGGCGGTCGCGTCCGAGGTCGTCAGCAGCTCCGCCCCGAACTTGATCGCCTGCCGGCGGGCTCGGTCGGTCAGCTGGGCGCCGGAGACGCCGTCGGGGAAGCCGAGGTAGTTCTCGATCCGCGACGACTGGCCCGCCTGCCCGCCCGTGGCCTGCCGCTCCACGAGGAGGGTCCGCAGCCCCTCCGAGGCGGCGTACACCGCCGCACCCAGTCCCGCCGGGCCGGCGCCGACGACGACGAGGTCGTAGAAGTCCATCGCTGGGGTCGTCGACAGCCCGACGGCGCCCGCGAGCTCGGTGGTCGACGGGGCGACGAGCGTGTTCCCCGTGGGCGTGATGACGACCGGCAACGTGTCTGCGCCCAGCTCCGCTGCCCGCAGGAGTCGTTCGCCGTCGGGCTCGTCGGAGGCGAACCACCGGTAGGGGACCGCGTTGCGGGCCAGGAAGTCGCGCGCCTCGAACGACGGTGCCGACCAGCGGTGCCCGATGACCTTGGTCTCGTGCACCGTGACCTCGGGCTGGTCGGCGTAGACCTGCAGCATGGCGTCGACGACCGGGTAGAGCTTCTCCTCCGGCGGGTCCCAGGGCTTGAGCAGGTAGTGGTCGACGTCGACGACGTTGATGGCGTCGATCGCCGCATTCGTGTCGGCGTACGCGGTCAGCAGGGCCCGCCGGGCCAGCGGGAACAGGTCCATGGCCTCCTCGAGGAACTCGATGCCGTTCATCTGCGGCATCCGGGAGTCGGCCAGCAGGACGGCCACCGGCCACCCGCGCAGCTTGAGCTCGCGCAGCGCCTCCAGCGCCTCCGCCGCGGAGCTCGACCTGACGATGCGGTACGTCTCGCCGTACCGGCGGCGCAGGTCACGGGCCACCGCACGGGAGACCGACGGGTCGTCGTCGACGGTGAGCAGGACGACCCGGGCCTCGTCGGTGTCGCCGGCGTCCACCGAGCCGGTGCCGACCGCCGTCTCCGTCTGGGGTGGTGCGGTCACCGATGCGAGTACGTCGGCTGGTCGGGCTCGACGAAGCCGATCTGGTCGTCATAGCACCACCACCAGTCCTCGCCGGGCTCGTACGACGAGATCAACGGGTGGGAGGTGCTGGCGTTGTGGGCCGTCGCGTGCTTGTTCGGAGAGGAGTCGCAGCATCCGATGTGGCCGCAGTTGCGACACATCCGAAGGTGGACCCACGTGCCGCCGATGCGGAGGCAGTCCTCGCAGCCGTCCGCCGACGGGCGTGTATCGGTGGCGACGTCACCGACGTGCGTGCATGTTGTGACCATCTGGCTCCTTCTTCGACGCGTCGACCCGAGCCTAGGCGAGGCTGCGACCCAATCGCCAGGTAGCACATCGGCGGTGCCCCGTCGTCGGGGCAGGGTCAGCCGGAGGCGACCGACAGACCCTCCAGCAGCGAGACCACGTCGGGGACGATGTAGCTGCCGAAGTCGGCGATGTGCTGGCTGACCGCAGCCGTGAGGTGCTGCGCGGCGGCGGCGGGCGGCAGCACGTCCTCCGACAGCACCACATCGCCCACGACGTGAGCGACCGTGACCCGGCATGCCGAGGCAGGGGTGTAGCGCCACGCTCCCAGCTGCACGCTCGACACCCGGGGCCCGAACATTCCCGAGCGGGTCTGCGTCACCACGGCGCCGGGAATCTGGGCGAACGACGACGTCACGAGGTCGGCGCCGCCGGGCATGGCGAGCACCCTGCCGATGACGGTCGCGGCCGCGGCGCGGTCGTACTCGGGAGCATGATGCTCGAGCGGCGCCCCCATCGTCACGCCATCGGGAGGGTGTACGTGGGCGTAACAGTGGCCGCAGGATCCCCGTGGCCTCGGATGGCGGTGCCGTCGGCGTAGAACTCCAGGGTGTGGGAGCCCCAGACGTAGTTGTGGACGTTGAACCGGACGCCTACGACGCCCGTGGCGCCGTCGCGCTCCGCCTCCGCCTGCATTCTCGACATCGCCAGCTCGCGCGCCTCGTAGTTGCCCTGGGTCCACTGCGGCATCTCGGTGTTGCGGCCCATCTGCTTCAACGTCTGCATGAACCCCTGTGCCGCGACGTGGTAGACGCAGTTCCCCAGCACGAAGGCGAGCGGCGCGTGCCCGGTCGCGAGCAGCGTCACCAGGTCCTGCCCGCTCAGGTGGCTCGAGAACGCCTGCCCGTTGGGCCGGCGAAAGCTGCCGGGGGCGGGCACGAAACGGACCGCCGTACCCACCGCCAGGAACTCGATGTGCTCGCGGGCCTCGCCGTGGGCGCGCCACTCGAGGCGCACACCGACGATGCCGTCGGCTCCGAGGGAGTCGGCCTCGGCCTGCATCCGCTCCATCGCGTTCCAGCGCGAGCGGTACATGGCCTCGGTCAGCACGGTCAGCTCCTGCTGCTGGCGCAGGCCGGAGACCTGGTAGCCGACGTGGTAGATCGAAACCCCCATCACCAGATCGACCGGCTCGAACCCGGCTCCGTGCAGCAGGGCGTACTCGTTGATCGAGAGGTCGGAGGTGAACAGACTCCTCGCGTGTGAGAGCCGTTCGGCGGCTACCGGGTCGAGGGAGCTGTCCAAGGTCATAGGCCAAGTATCTCCCCGGTCGGGCCGATCGTGCCGGGAGTCGGTTGTCAGGCCGGCGGATACCGGCGCGGCAACCGGTAGCCGAGGCTCTGCAGCACGTCGCGGCCCTGGTTGGGGTAGTCGGTGATGAAGCCGTCGACGCCGTGGTGGATCAGGTCGATCATGTCGGGGTCGGAGTCGACAGTGAAGGGGACCACGAGCTGACCGTGCCGATGGGCGCTCGCGATGACGGCGGGGTCGGTGAAGAACGTGTAGTCGTACGACAGCACGTCCGCACCGACGGTCGTGGCGGCCGCCGCGGGGTCACCGTTGTAGGGGGCGGCGTCGATGTCGATCCCGCCCAGCCACGGCGAGGCACCCGGCTTGCCGATCTCGGCGGTGTCCTCCTCGATCAGCGCGACCCGTCGCAGGCTCGGCGCGAGCCGGCGGGAGATCGCCAACGTCCGCCAGTCGAAGCTCTGCAGCAGGCTGCGGGCGATCCCGTTGCGGTGCCGCTCGATCACGGCGAGATCCGCCTTGACGAACCGCCGCGGCCCGACGGAGTTCTGCGGCATGGTCGGGTCGATCTTCGTCTCGATGTTGAGCTGGACGTCGTCGGCGTGGCGTTGCTCGACGAGGTCGAACACCTGGTCGAGGGTCGGGATGTGGGTGCCGGGTACAGGCAGCTCGGAGAGGTAGAACGGGTCCGCGGCGGGGTCGACCGGGTGCCGGGTGCCGCAGTCCACCGTCTCGACCTCCGCGAACGTCAGCTCGTGGTAGTACTTGCCGACGTACGGGTACTTCGGGTCGTTCGGGAACGCCGGCGCCGTGTCGGTGCACACGAGAGGTGCGATGTACTGCTCGTGGCTGATGATGACGACCCCGTCCTTGGTGATGCCGGTGTCCAGCTCGAGCGTGCGTACGCCGAGGGTCAGTGCCTCGCTGAACGCCGGCAGCGTGTCCTCGGGGCGCAGCCCGCGCGTCCCCCGGTGCCCCTCGAGGTCGAACCCGTGGCCGAAGTGCACGGTGCCCGCATCCGAGCCGTGCGTACCGGCCTGGGCGCTGGCCCCGCTGAGACCGGTGGCCACGAGGCCGGCGGCGGCGGCCAGGCCGACCGCCCATCGGGTCCGGGGAGCGGTGCGGCGGAGTCGGGACAGTCGGCCGGACGTGGGCATGG
>JAWWPH010000016.1:0-6776 GCA_033850875.1 Nocardioidaceae bacterium
CCCGACAGCATGAAGCGCGCGATGGCGCGCCAGGCCGAGGCCGAGCGTGAGAAGCGGGCGAAGATCATCGCCGCCGAGGGGGAGGCGCTTGCCGCCAACGCCCTCGGCACGGCCTCCGACATCATGATGGAGCACCCGGTCGCGCTGCAGCTGCGCAACCTGCAGAGCCTGGTGGAGCTCGGCGTCGACAAGAACACCACGGTGGTCTTCCCCGCACCGCTCATGAGCACGATCCAGGAGCTGAGCGCCTTCCTCGCCCGGGAGTCGTCGTCCGCTGCCGGCGCGTCGAAGCAGGCATGACCGACTACGGTCACGAGCTTCAGTTCGGCACCTTCATCACGCCCGACGCCGCGCATCCCGAGCACGTACTGGAGCTCGCCGCGCTGACCGAGGTGGCCGGGCTCGACCTCGTCACCGTGCAGGACCATCCGTACCAGGCGCGCTTCCTGGACGTCTGGGCGCTGCTGGCCGTCATCGTCGCGCGGACCTCGAGCGTGCGGGTTGCGCCGAACGTCGCCAACCTGCCGTTGCGGCCGCCGTTCGTGCTCGCGAAGACGGTCGCCAGCCTCGACATCTTGAGCAACGGTCGGGTCGAGCTCGGGATCGGCGCCGGTGGGTTCTGGGACGCGATCACCGCCGCGGGAGGTCCCCGGCGAACGCCGTCCGAGGCGGTGGAGGCCCTGGCCGAGGGGATCGATGTCATCCGCGGCGTGTGGGACGTCGACCGGCGCTCGCTGCGGCACGAGGGTGACCACTACCGGGTGGTGGGAGCACATCCGGGCCCCGCCCCGGCGCATCGGGTCGAGATGTGGATCGGCGCGCTGGGTCCCCGCATGCTGCGCCTGACGGGGCGGGTCGGTGACGGCTGGCTGCCGAGCATGGCGTACGTCCCACCGGACGCCCTCGCGGAGCGCAACGCGGTGATCGACGACGCGGCCGTCGCTGCGGGCCGTGGGCCGAGCGACGTCCGCCGCCTCTACAACGTCAGCGCCGCGGCCGGGCGGGGGACGGCCGGGCTGGTCGGTGACCCGGCGGACTGGGCGGAACAGCTCGCGGCGCTGGCCGTCCTTGAGGGGATGAGCACCTTCCTGCTCGCCTCGGACGACATGTACGAGATCCGGCGCTTCGCCGCCGAGGTGGCGCCCGCGGTCCGTGAGCTCGTGGGGGTCGAGCGCGGCCTGCCCGCCCGCAACGCGTCCCAAGCAGCGACGGTGGGGGCCACCACCTGGGCGGCGCCGGACTCGGGCGCGTCGCCCTTCGCCGTTCGGGCCACTCCGGACGACGGCCGGCGTCGCGCCGGGAGGTCGCTGTGGGACGAGTCGACGCGTCCGGACTACAGCCCACCCGACCCCGAGCGGCTCTACACCCCTGCGGAGCAGGCCACCGCCCAGCAGCTCGTCGACGTGCACGACCACCTGCGCTCGGAGCTCCTCTCGCTCTACTCCCTCGTCGACCAGGTCGAGTCCGGCCTGATGGGCGTCGGCCAGGCTCGGTCCCTGATCAACACGATGACGATGCGGCAGAACAACTGGACCCTGGGCGCTTACTGCGAGTCGTACTGCCGCGTCGTCACGACGCACCACACGATCGAGGACCGCAGCCTCTTCCCCGACCTTCGAGCCCGTGACGCGGCTCTCGCCCCGGTGATCGACCGTCTCGGCGAGGAGCACCACGTCATCGCGACGGTACTGGACGACGTCGACCGGGCCCTGGTCGCGCTGGTCACCGAGCCACACGAGATCGGCGCTCTGCGGCGGGCGGTCGACCTGCTGTCCGACACGCTGACGTCGCACCTGTCCTACGAGGAGCGGATGCTGCTGGAGCCACTCGCGAGGTTCGGCATCTTCTGAGCCGCGTGGGACGCCCACCACTCCAAGCGTCCGGAGTTGTTCCCCGGCCACCCCTTCCACCTGACCGAGGCGCGGCAGCGCTCCCGGCCGGCCGGGCGGCTCAGCAGGGGAGCCTGCGCAGCCGGATCGGCGTGGGGGCTGCCGGGTGCGTGGCCGTGTAGGGCCGGCAGAGGTGATGCCCCCTGCCACGGAGCCCGTGGACGATGCACCTGAGCGCGTGCGGGTTGGCGGCACTGTGGTTGAGGTGCATGAGTACGACGGCGCCCTTCGCAGCATGGTGGACGACGTTGGAACAGATCGAGCTCGCCGAGTAGCCCTTCCAGTCGCCGGTGTCGAAGGTCCACGTGCACAGCCGGTAATCGAGGGCATGAGCGCGACTCTCGACCCTCGAGTTGTAGGCGCCGTACGGGGGACGCAGCCAGGCGCCGTGGACGCCGTGCCGGATCTCCCAGTCGATCCGCCCGTCGCTCAGACCGGTCAGGTCGGCGTGGTCGTACGTGTGGTTGTTGACGTACATGCCGAGCTTCCTGAGCCGTTCCGGGATGTCCACTCCGGTGGCCTTCAGGTAGCTGCGGACGACGCTGGCGACGTGGAACACCCCGAGCCCGACGTGCTCGCGCCGCGCCGCCTTCGCGAGTCTCAGCACCGCGCCCGGATGGCTGTAGTCGGCGTCGTCGTAGGTGAGGTAGGTCTTGCCCCGGGGGGCACCGCACCGGGAGATGGAGTAGCCCCGGCCGGCGGCCCGGCTCGGGGCGGCGACGCCGGCGCTCGACACGGCCAGGCTCAGCAGGAGCACTCCGGCGGTAGCTGCGGGCAGCCAGCGCGACCGTCGCATCGTGGCCTCCTGCTCGGCGCGGCCCGGAGTGGGCGAGGTGATCCGTTATCCGAACGCGTAGTGATTCGTAACTTACTGTGAGTAGTAATCGCCACTCTACCGCCGCTCGACGCGAACCTCCGTCGCCCGTCCAGAGGGATCCTTGATGCCGCTCCGTTCCGCTGTCCACGCCGTACGCACCCGCCGCTCAGCAGGGCTGTCGTCCCTGCTGGCCCTGCTGGTCCTGGCTGCTGGAGCCGTCGTGCTGCCTCCGGGCGCATCCGCCACCCCGGTGAGCGCGGTCCCCGGCGTCGTGCAGGGCCGAGCCGTCGTGTTCGAGGGCTACCGGGTGGTCGTACCGGGGCAGTGGAGAGTCGTCGACCTGACCTCGCACCCGCACGCCTGCGTGCGTTTCGACCACCCCGCGGTGTACCTGGGCCGTCCGGGGGACCAGAGTGCCTGCCCGCCCCGACTCATCGGCGGCGCGCCTGGCCTCGTCGTCCAGCCCCTCGATGCCCGCTCCGCGCTCGCCGCCGGTCCCGCCCTCGTCTCGGCAGCACCGAAGGGTGCGGTCCGTCCCGGCAGGCTGCCGGCGGCAGGACCGGTCGCCATCACCGTGGCGAGCGCCGGTGTCACCGTCACCGCGGTGTACGGCCCCTCGAGCGCGGCCCTCGTCGGCGACGTCCTCGCCAAGGCCCGCCTGACCTCGGCCGCGACCCCCGCCTCCACGTCCAGCCTCGGCGCGCGCCACGCTCCGCTTGCACGCACCGGGAACGCCCCGGGGACCTTCGTCGGCCTCGGCTTCGACGCCTGCACGGCCCCTTCGCAGAACACGATGGACGCCTGGCGGGTGTCGTCCGGCTACAGCGCCGTGGGGGTGTACATCGGCGGCGTCAGCCGCGGCTGCGACCAGCCGAGGCTCACCGCGGGCTGGGTCGCCACCCAGGTCAGCCGGGGCTGGCACCTCATCCCGACCTACGTGGGTCTGCAGGCACCCTGCACGAGGTTCTACAACCGGATGTCGTACGACGTGGGCACGGCCTGGCAGCAGGGCCGCGCCGCCGCTGCCGACGCGGTCGTCCAGGCATCCGCCCTGGGCATGGCGGCACCGAGCACGATCTACGCAGACGTCGAGGGCTACGACAACACCGGGTCGAAGTGTGTCGCGGCGACGATGAGCTATCTGGCCGGCTGGACCAGGGGCCTGCACGGGCACGGCTACGACTCGGGGGCGTACTCGAGCGCCTCGTCGGGCATCCGGGACCTGGCGACCAACCACGCGAGCATGAAGTCGAACTCACCGGACGACATCTGGATCGCCTGGTGGAACCAGGCGGCCAACGCTGCCGGCGGCACCTATGTCGGGGACTCGCTGTGGAGCAGTCACCAGCGCGTCCACCAGTTCGCCGGCAACGTGTACGAGTCGCACGGCGGGTACCGGCTGCCGATCGACCGCGACTATCTCGACGTCAGCGCCGACGTACCGAGACCGTCCGGCTGCCCCGCAAGGATCAGCTTCAACTCGTACCCGGCGCTCCACGCAGGCGATGAGGGCGCCCGTGTCGTGGCGCTGCAGTGCCAGCTCGCCCGGCGAGGGTTCAACCCGGGCGCCGCCCGCGGCGTCGTCCGCTGGCGCACCGAGGCCGCGATCCGCGCGTTCAAGGCCTCTCGCGGTCTGCAGGACACCGCGGTCTTCCGCCGGCGGGCATGGACCGCGCTGCTGTCGGCCGGCACCCGGCCGATGCTCTCGACCGGGTCGACGGGCGGTGCGGTCAACCGGCTGCAGCGCTCGCTGTCGGCGTCGCTGCGCGAGACCGTGCACGTGACCGGCACGTTCGGCGGCGCCACCAGGCACGCCGTGCGCGGATATCAGCGGGCACGGGACCTCACCGTCGACGGCACGGCCAACACCCAGACGTGGAACGCACTCCAGGCAGGCCGCTGAGCCTCGCGACGCAGTGTGACGCTGCCCCACGGTTTGCGGCATCTGTCTGTGCTGTGCCGTCGTCCGGGCCGATGATGTCGGCCATGAGCCTCACCATGTCGGTCATCATCCGCGGTCGTGACGCGGTCCTCCTGTGGGAGCCGCGGCAGAAGGCGTCGGCACAGCTGGTGTCGCGTGACGTGCACGTGCTGCTGGACGACGCCGGCACCGCCATCGGCGTCGAACTGGACTCACCGGACGCCGAGATCCCGTTCTCGGAGCTGCGCGACGCATACCGTCTGCCGGACGACGTGCTCGACGCGCTGCGCCGGTTCGAGCCCAGCGTGTCCGCCTTCCTGCGCAGGGAAGCGGCCGCCAACGTGATGATGTCGGTCTCGGTGTTCCCCGTCGCCGCCGACGAGATGGCGCTCCCGCCGTACTGACCCCCTCTTCGCCGACACGTCACCCCCGGCCCGCTTCTGCCGGCGTGTCGGCCACCGATCGACGTCTCGGCGAGGGCCGCCGGGCATCGTAGGACCCGGCTAGGGCGCCCCCATGACGAGCCCCTCGATGGTGTGCTTCTGCACAATCGGCTCGAGCTCCGCCACGACGCGGCAGGCCAGATGCCGGCGCGCCTGCTCGGGCAAGGTGTCGTCGAACTCGCGGGTGACCGTCATGTCGTGCAGCTCCGCGTGGCCGGCGCCGGGGGCGTCGACCCCGAGGACGAGGACGGGGCGCGACTGCGTGGACACGTTGGCCGTCCCGCGGTGGATGGTGAGTGCCGAGCGCGCGGACAGGTCTCCCATCTGCGGCAGCTTCTGCTGGGCCAGGCCCGCGTAGCGGGGCCACTCCTCCTGCGAGGGGAACATCCGGTGGTCCCAGTCCGCGCCCTCCTCCCACTGGGTGCCGACGGCGATCTCGAACGGGCCCATCTCCGCAACCGTGTCGACTCCGGTGAGGTTGAACGCGAGCGAGGTGAGCCGTCGGCCCTCGTAGGTGTCCGGCGGGGAAGGGAAGTCGCGGTGCCAGGGCTGGTTGACGGCCCCGGGGAAGGGGATGTCGAACCCGATCTCGACGATCTCGTAGTCCGGGCCGAGCACCGTCTCGGACACCGCCGTGACCCAGGGATGGGTCACCAGATCGACGAAGCCGCGCAGCTGCTCGGGGTGGACCTCGACGTAGTAGCGCTTCGGCCCGCGACCGACGGCTCCACCGGGCCGAGCGATGGCCTCCTCGAAGGCGGCTTCCATGTCGGCGCGTACGTCCGCGACCCACTCGCGCGAGAATGCCCCTTTCAGCGCCGCGATCCCGTCGGTGTACAGGCTCGTCGCGGCCTCGTCGACGTCGAACGTCGTGCTGGTTCCCAGCGTCATGGCATACCTCCGGGTGGCGAGCGGCACGTGCAGTGCGGCCCATAGTATTGCTGCATGGTGGTGTATGCGCCGGTGCCGAGCCGCCTCGTCGGTCGGCCGGCCACGTCCCCAGCCCGGTTCAGCTGTCGGTCCGACCCAAGGCTTCGACGGTAACCTCGGCTCAGTTCACGAACCCCCTGCCGTGACCCGCGGCCTGACGAGAGAGCGCCAACCTCTGTGACGAAACGACGCCTTTCCCTCCTCGCCCTGCTGATCCCGGCGGCGCTCGCCGTGGCGACCCTCCCGGCTGCCGCGGCCAGTACGGTCGTACTCCACTACAGCGGTACGGAGAAAGCCGGTACGACCGTCGCGAACGACACGTCCGGACACGACAACGACGGGACGCTTCACAACGTCAAGCCCACGGGGACCGCGTACCAGTTCAACCCGACGACGTCGTACATCCGGACCGCGGCATCCTCCAGCATCAACCCGGGCCGCTCGAACTACTCCTTCACCGTGTCGATCAACATCCCCACCAGCACGGTCTTCACCCACGACTTCTCGCTCGTGCGCCGGGGATCGTCGAAGTTCGCAGGGCCGTACTACAAGATGGAGATGGTCTTCAACCGGACGACGCACAACATGCGGCTCGAATGCGCGTTCCGCGACTCGACGCGGGCGCACGAGAGCGTCTCGACCAGCGGCAACACGCTGAACGACGGCGTCTGGCACACCCTCACGTGCACGAAGACCAAAAGGACGGTGTCGTTGACGAAGGACGGGGTCGTCCACACCAAGCCGGCCGTGCTGGGCAACCTGTCGAGCACCCAGCC
>JAWWPH010000019.1:0-4803 GCA_033850875.1 Nocardioidaceae bacterium
TCATCGCCTCGTCGACGAGGTCGTCGGGCATCACGAGCGGCGGCAGGAAGCGGAAGACGTTGCCGAAGGTGCCGCAGGTGAGGGTGAGCACTCCCTCTGCGTGGCAGGCGGCGTTCACCTTCGCGGCAGCGGCCGCGTTGGGCGTCGTGGTCCCCGGCTCGACCAGCTCCATGGCGACCATCGCGCCCCGACCGCGGACGTAGCCGATGACGGGGTAGCGGCTGGCCATGTCGTTGAGCCTCGTCGTCATGAGGTCTCCGAGATGGCGGGCCCGAGCCGGCAGGTCGAGCTCTTTCATCGTCGCGATGGCACCGAGGGCACTGGCGCATGCGACGGGGTTGCCGCCGAAGGTGCCGCCCAGACCTCCCGCCTTGACGGCGTCCATGATCGGCGCGCGGCCGGTCACCGCCGCCAGCGGGAGCCCGCCGGCGATGCCCTTCGCTGTCGTGATCAGGTCCGGCACGACACCCTCGTGCTCACAGGCGAACCAGTCGCCCGTACGGCAGAAGCCGGTCTGGATCTCGTCGGCCACGAAGACGATGCCGTTGTCGGTGCACCACTCGCTGAGCCGGGTCAGGAACCCGTCGGCGGGCACGACGAACCCGCCCTCGCCGAGGATCGGCTCGATGACGACGCAGGCGACGCTGTCCGCGCCGACCTGCTTGTCGATGATCGTGATCGCCCTCTCGGCGGCGTCGGGGCCGGAGATCGGCACCGGCTCGCGGAACGGGTACGACATGGGTGCGCGGTAGACCTCGCCCGCGAACGGCCCGAAGCCGTGCTTGTAGGGGACCGTCTTGGCCGTCATCGCCATGGTGAGGTTCGTGCGTCCGTGGTAGGCGTGGTCGAACACGACGACAGCGTCGCGGCCGGTGGCCGTACGGGCGATCTTGACGGCGTTCTCGACCGCCTCCGCGCCGGAGTTGAGCAGGATCGACTTCTTGTCGTGGTCGCCCGGGGTCAGCTCGGCGAGTTGCTCGCACACCTCGACGTACGGCTCGTACGGCGCGACCATGAAGCAGGTGTGGGTGAACTTGGCAACCTGCTCGCTCACGCGCTCGACGACGTGGGTGGCCGCGTTCCCGACGCTGGCGACGGCGATGCCCGCTGCCATGTCGATCAGCGAGTTGCCGTCGACGTCGACGATCACCCCACCGCCGGCGGCCTCGACGTAGACGGGCAGGCCCACCCCGATGCCGTCCGAGACGTACCGGGACTTGCGCTTGTGCAGCTCCTGCGACTTCGGTCCTGGGATGGCGGTGAGGATGCGTCGCTCCTGCGGCAGACCCGGTCCGCCGGTCACTGTGTCGGTCATGAGGCCACCGTATGCCGGGCGAGCGGTCAGCGGCTACCGGCGGGGTTGCCGGAGACCGTGGGGCGGCCGGGGGTACGGGCTCGCGGACTGACGCTGTACTCGTGGAGGTACTAGCGTGCGAGGTATGACGACTCAGACGTACTCCATGCAGGTGGCAGGCAAGTCGGTGGACGGGCCGGACACGTTCGACATCACCAACCCGTACTCGGGCCAGGTGGTCGGGACGACGTCGTGGGCTACGCCGGACCAGGTCGAGGACGCCATCCGCGCGGCGCACGAGCTGCGCGACGAGGCTGCGGCCCTGCCGGTCCACGTGCGTGCCGACGCCCTGCTGTCCATCAGCCGCAGGATCAGCGAGCGGGCCGAGGAGCTCGCCCAGCTCATCACCGCGGAGAACGGCAAGCCGATCCTGTGGTCGCGCGGTGAGGTGGGCCGAGCGGTGTCCGTCTTCAGGCTCGCGTCGGAGGAGGCGCGGCGCTGGTCGGGGGAGGCCATGCGGCTCGACACCGACAAGGCCGGGGAGGGACGCATGGCATACGTCCGCAAGGTTCCCAAGGGCCCCGTACTCGCGATCTCGCCGTTCAACTTCCCGCTCAACCTCGTCGCACACAAGGTGGCTCCGGCTATCGCCGTCGGTGCCCCCGTGGTGTTGAAGCCGGCCCCGAAGACGCCGCTCTCGGCGCTCGTGCTGGCGGAGATCGTCGCCGAGACCGATCTGCCCGCTGCGATGTTGAGCGTGCTGAACGTGCCCAACGACGTCGCCCCCTCGCTCGTCGCCGACGAGCGCCTGCCCGTGGTGTCGTTCACCGGCTCGGGTCCCGTCGGCTGGAAGATCCAGGAGTCCGTGCCCCACAAGCACGTCACTCTCGAGCTCGGCGGCAACGCCGCTGCCGTCCTGTGCAGCGACTGGACCAGCGACGACGACCTCGACTGGGCCGCGACGCGGATCGCGACCTACTCGAACTACCAGGCAGGGCAATCGTGCATCGGTGTACAGCGCGTGTTCGTGCACGAGCGCGTGTACGACGCGTTCCGGTCGCGACTCGTGGCGGCGGTCGAGAAGCTGGGAGTCGGCGACCCCGCCGACGAGGCCACCCAGGTCGGCCCGGTGATCAACGAGGAGGCCGCCGAGCGGATCGTGGCCTGGGTCGACGAGGCGGTCAAGGGCGGTGCGACGGTCCTGACCGGTGGTGGGCGCGACGGTACGACGGTCGAGCCGACCGTGCTCGAAGGGGTCGCGGCGCAGGACAAGGTGTCGTGCGAGGAGGTCTTCGGTCCAGTCGTCTTCATCGAGTCGGTCCCCGACGACGACGCCGCCTTCGACAAGGTCAACGCCTCGCCGTTCGGCCTGCAGGCGGGCGTCTTCACGCATCGGCTGCAGACGGCGTTCCGGGCGCACCGCGAGCTCGAAGTCGGCGGTGTGATCATCGGCGACGTACCCAGCTACCGGGCCGACCAGATGCCGTACGGCGGCGTCAAGGACTCCGGCGTCGGGCGTGAGGGCGTGCGGTACGCGATGGAGGACTACGTGTACGAGCGCGTCATGGTGCTGACCGGCCTGACGCTCTGACCGGTCCCGCGGTCGAGCGGGCGGGAATGCGCGGTCGAGCGGGCGGGAATGCGCCGTCGAGCGGGCGGGAATGTGCGGTCGAGCGGGCGCAGAAGCTCCACGCCTCAGGGTGGGATCCTTGTCCGCAGCGCGGTCAGGGGCCGCCCTGGAGCACGTAGTCATAGGTCTGTCGACCCGCCCTGACATAGATCACCGTGTCTGTGCGCGGGTCGTCGTCGGCGAAGATGATGCCCCCGCCTGGAGTCTTGCCGTGGGCGGTATCCCCTGACGGGATAGGTGTCAGATGCGGGTATCGCAGGTAGCTCCGCTCGTCGAACAGGAGCCGAGGCGGGGCCGCCGAAGGCGTGAGCCGCCACTCCCAACCCTCGTCGTGCACCTGGTAGAGCCGGACGAGAGGTACGGCAACGCAGACCACGAGCAGCGCCATGACCGATCTGCGCACCCAACCCACAGGAGGCTGCATGCTCTCACCTCCTGACCTCACGCTACCGCCGCAGGAGTCCCTCTGACCGTACTTGGGACTGACTCCCCGGCGGGAGGCAAGTGACTCCTCGGCGGGAAGGAAGTGAGCCCTCGGGGGTGGGGCGGCGTGGGAGAATGGGCGGGTGAGCGGGCAGCGGGCGGTACGCGACATCGTGGTGCTCGGCTCCACCGGCTCCGTGGGCACTCAGGCCCTCGACATCGTCCGGTCCAACCCCGACCGGTTCCGCGTGGTCGGGCTGTCCGGCGGCGGCAGCCGGCCCCAGCTCCTCGCGGCGCAGGCGATCGAGTTCGGCGTCGATGTCGTCGCCGTCGCCCGCGGCACCACCGCCGAGGATCTCCAGCTCGCCCTGTACGCGGCGGCGCAGAAGCACGGGTACGCGCAGGGCAGGTTCCGCCTCCCGAAGATCCTGGTCGGAGCAGACGCCGCCGAGCAGGTCGCCGCGATGCCCTGCGACACCGTCCTCAACGCCATCAACGGAAGCGTCGGGCTGCGTCCCACGCTGGCGGCCCTCGACGCCGGCTCGACCCTGGCGCTGGCCAACAAGGAGTCACTCATCGTCGGCGGCGACGTGGTGAGATCCCGCGCTAAGCCCGGACAGATCGTGCCGGTCGACTCCGAGCACTCCGCACTGGCGCAGTGCCTGCGCGGGGGTCGCGCCGACGAGGTGCGCAAGCTCGTCATCACCGCGAGCGGCGGCCCGTTCCGCGGCCGCGACCGGGCCGACCTCGGTGACGTCACCGCCCAGCAGGCGCTCGCACACCCCACCTGGAACATGGGCCCGGTGGTCACGACCAACTCGTCGACGCTCGTCAACAAGGGCCTCGAGGTCATCGAGGCCCATCTGCTCTTCGGTATCGACTACGACAGCATCGAGGTCGTCGTCCACCCTCAGTCGATGATCCACTCCATGGTCGAGTTCACCGACGGGTCGACCCTGGCCCAGGTATCACCCCCCGACATGCACCTGCCGATCAGCCTCGCCCTCAACTGGCCGGACCGGCTCCCCGGCTCGGCGGCGCCCGTGCCGTGGGGTGAGGCGCAGACCTGGACCTTCGAGCCGGTCGACCATACGGCGTTCCCGGGTCTGCGGCTCGCGATCGCGGCGGGGCGCACCGGTGGCGTCGCGCCGGCGATCTACAACGCCGCCAACGAGATCTGCGTCGACGCCTTCCTCGCCGGCCGGCTCCGCTATCTCGCCATCGTCGACACGGTGGCCGAGGTGCTCTCCCTGAGCGACGTACCCTCGACAGCAGGCGACGTCGGCATCGACGACGTACTCGCCGCGGACCGTTGGGGTCGCAAGCGGGCGGCAGAGCTGGTCGCGGCGGCAGCGACAGGAGGAGGGGCAGCACACCGATGACGAGTCTCGTCTACGCCCTCGGTGTCGTGCTGTTCCTGGCCGGTGTGCTCATCTCCATCGCGCTGCACGAGGTC
>JAWWPH010000035.1:0-2759 GCA_033850875.1 Nocardioidaceae bacterium
GAGAGGCGTAAATCGACAGGGAACAATCCGTACGCAGCCTCAGACCCGCCACCGCGACGGGCCACCGCCGGCTGGTTGATAGCGGCAGGCGCGCCCGGTACGGATCGAAGCAGTCAGGTGTGCGCCCGCTCTCGGAGCGAGCTCGGTGATCCGGGTCAGGGTGATACGCAGGGTGCGGGTGACGTTGACCCTGGCCCGTTCCTCGGCGCCCGACAGCCCTCTGTCCCGACCACCCAGGCCAGTCGCTCTGCGCAGCTCACCAAGGAGGGCGTCGCGCTCGCGGGCCGCCTCCACCGCGCGGGCGCGGTCGCCCGACAGGTCGGCGGCGTCGAGTACGTCGTTCAGGGCGGCGAGGCGCCGACGGTAGGCAACGCGCGCGACCGGGTCCAGTACCGGATCGGGAACCGTGGCGGACAGGCCGGCACCGCCCGCAACCAGGTCCAACGCAGCGATCTCCCGCCCGGGCGCGGCCAGCAGGGCGGCCAGGTAACCCATCCCGCGACTGTCGCGGAGCCGAGCGTGTTCGTCACCGGCCTCGAGCAGCCAGTCGGCACCGTCGCGGCGCAACGCCCATTCGCCGGTGGGGCGTGGCAACGACGCGAGCAACCCGGCCATACCCAATTGCTGCGCGACCCCACGAGCACGGGATCGGTGCACAACGGCGGCTTCGGCGTCGCCGTCACCATCGCGGCGGGACAGCGCGTCGCCCAACGACGCCAGAGACCTGGCGAGGAAGGGCAACGCGCCGTGCTCCTCAGCCCAGCCGGCCGCCTCCCCCAGCAGCACGACCGCCTCGTCGAATCTCCCGAGGAGGGTCGCGAGCACTCCGAGGTGATGGCTGACGGTACCGGTGACCGTGTTGGCGCCGGCCCAGACGACCAGCCTTCCCCGGTATCCCACCAGGGCCTCGTACAGCTGGGCAGCGGCCGGCATGTTCTCGGTCTCGACGGCGACGACCGCCAGGTCCGCGGCCGCGCCAAGCCAGCGAGGTCCCGAGCCTGCCAGGACGTGCGGCAGGCTGCGCTGCAGCTCCAGGCCGGCTTCGGTCGTGCGGCCGAGCGAGAGCAGCAGCCGGGCTGCAGTCGCCTCGTACAGGTGACCCGGATGGCGACGGGCGAAGGCGCGCAGCACGTCCAGCGCTGCTTCGGTCTCATGGGTTGGGGGCTCCTCGCGGAGCATCGCGATCGCGCCACGCAGGGTGCCGACGAGCCGCTCGGTGTCGCTCAACCCCACGTGCCGTCCCGTTTCGGCGACCTGGGTGACCAGTCGCGACGCATCGTCGAACCGGCCACGAATCGTGGCGAGCATGGCGTGGCGGGACATCACCATCACCCTGGCTCCCGCGTCACCCGCGACCTGGGCCTCCCGATCGAAGGAGGCGAGCACCGCCTCGGCATCGCCTATCCGGCCAAGCTCCATCAAGGCGACGAATCTCCAGAACAGGCCCCGTCGCTCCCGCTCCGGATCCGCCGACGCACGCGCCAGGTCGATGATCTCGCTCGCGGCCTCGAGCCGGTCGAGCGCTCCCTCGGGATCCCACAGCGCATGCAACCGCGCGTCGAGCACCTCGGCGAGCACCCCGGCATCACCGCTCCGGCGGGCCAGGACAAGGGCATCGTCGACGAGCGCGCGACGCCGCCCGCGCGCCAGTGGATCTCCCAGCAGGGCGTGCGCGAGTCGCGCCAGCAGTCGGGCCCGGTCCCGGTCGTCCGCGACCCGGGTCAGAGCGGTCTCCAGCAGTCCGACCATGCCGGAGTCGACCTCCAAGAACCCCTCCTCCGACACGACACTCAGGGCCAGACTCACGACGGGATCTCCGCCTGGCTTGGCGTCCAGTGCACCGGCCAGCACGCGCGCGGGCCCGGGAAGGCCGCGGGAGGCCACCCACAGCGCATGCCGCACATCAGAGCGCGCTTCTTTGGTCATCACGCCGATCGCGGCAACGCTCAACGGCCTCAGCCAGACCTCGCCACCCACGCCCAACGGTGTCTGCGAGGTCACGAGCACGGCGACCGGAGCATTGACGACTCGCGCCGCCAAGACGGCAAGCACCGCCACGGCGTCCGGCCCGCCTCGGTCCACGTCATCGATGACGACGAGGCGACGCCGACCCGAGCACAGCGCCGCCGCCGCGCTGTCCAGGTCGAAGTCATCGGGGTCGGCCAGCAGGCGGGCGACCAGCTGGTCGGAGCCGCCGGCGTCGCGCACCAGCTGAGGCCACAGCCACCGACCGGCCGTCCCCGCCACCTGGCGGCCCCGCACGACGTCGAAACCTCCGCGCCTCGCCTCCAGCGCAGCCGCATCGGCCACGGCCGTCCGGCCCGAGCCCGCCGCTCCGGCGACCACCAGGATTCCACCGGCGCCGGCCGCCGCGCGATCGAGCAGCCCGGCGACCTCGGCGAGCACCTGAGCGCGTTCGATCAGGTCGGCAGCCGAGGAGGTCATGCGCCGTCCTGAGGCGCCACGGCCTCGGTCACCAGTGCGTCACCTACTCCCGAAAGCCTGTCAGGCGGGCTCCCACAGCTCGAGGCGGTTGCCTTCGGGGTCGGTAGCCCAGCCGAATCGGCCGACACCCTCCATCTCCTGCGTCTCCTCCTCCGCGTCCGCACCGTGAGCACGCACCTGAGCCAGCATCGCATCGAGGTCGCGGACCCGGAAGTTGAGCATGGTCTGCTGGGTCCGGGACCCGAAATAGTCGGTCTCGGACTCGAACGTCGCGAACACCGTCGGCCCGGTTCCTTGCTGCCAGAGTCCGTTCT
>JAWWPH010000116.1:0-4469 GCA_033850875.1 Nocardioidaceae bacterium
AACGTCGTGTTCATGGGCATGGGCGAGCCGATGGCGAACTACCGGGCCGTGATCGGCTCGGTCCGCCGGATGGTCGACCCGGCGCCGGACGGCCTCGGGATGTCGGCGCGCGGCATCACCGTGTCCACCGTCGGGCTCGTGCCACGCATGCGGCAGCTCGCAGAGGAGTCCATACCGGTCACGCTGGCGCTGTCCCTGCACGCGCCCGACGACGAGCTGCGCAACTCGCTCGTACCCATCAACACGCGATGGAGCGTCCGGGAGGCGGTCGAGGCGGCGTGGGACTACGCCCGCGTTACCCGGCGTCGCGTCTCGATCGAGTACGCCATGATCAAGGACGTCAACGACCAGGGCTGGCGCGCCGACCTGTTGGGCGACGTCTTGACCTCCTACGGCGACTGGGGGTGGGTGCACGTGAACCTCATCCCGCTGAACCCCACCCCCGGCTCGAAGTGGACGGCATCGCGGCCCGAGGACGAGCGGGAGTTCGTCCGACGGCTGGAGGCGAAGGGCGTGCCCACGACCGTCCGCGATACCCGCGGCCGCGAGATCGACGGGGCATGCGGTCAGCTGGCCGCCCAGGTATGAGCGAGGCCCGGCGCCGGCCGCGCGTCGTCGCCACAGACCTCGACGGCACGCTGGTCCGCAGCGACGGATCGGTGTCCCCGCGGTCCCGGGAGGCGCTCGCGGCGGCGGAGCGAGCCGGGATCGCCGTCATCTTCGTCACCGCCCGGCCGCCCCGCTGGCTCGACGAGCTCACGGGGCTGGTCGCCTCGCATGGGCTCGCGATCTGCGCCAACGGTGCGATCCGCTACGACGTGGCGGCCCGCCGGGTGCTGTCGACGACCCCGCTGGCCGCCGAAACCGTGGTCGCGGTCGCCGGCGCGCTGCGGACCGGTCTCCCCGGCACGGTGTTCGCGGCCGAGAGCGAGGCCGGGTTCGTCAAGGAGCCCGACTACCTCGAGCGGCACCCACTTCGGCGCGAGTCTCCGACCGGGCGCATCGAGACCCTCCTCGACCCACTGCCTGCGAAGCTGCTCGCCCGCAACGAGGCGTACGGCCCCGAGGAGTACGTGGAGCTGGCGACGGGTCTGGTCGGTCACCTCGTCGAGATCCACGTCTCGGGCGCGACCGGCCTGCTCGAGATGTCCGCGAAAGGCGTGACCAAGGCGAGCGCCCTGCGAGCCTGGTGCGACTCGAACGGCATCGACAGTGCAGACGTCTGGGCCGCCGGGGACATGCCGAACGACCTTCCCATGCTTGCCTGGGCGGGCCGGGCGTTCGCTGTGGCCAACGCCCATGCCGACGTGCAGAGGGTGGCCGACTCGGTGTGCGCCAGCAACGACGACGACGGTGTCGCCCAGGTCCTGGAGCTGGCTGTCAGCCTGCAGGCCGATCCGGAGGCCGTGTCTCTTCACCCGGAGGGCGGGTCTGTCAATCCGAAGGATCCGACTTTCAGGTAGCGATGGCTACACCCCGAGGTCGGATCCTGCGGAGGACCCTTGGGGTGGAGGGACCCGTCCAGACGGAGCGAACCGAACGGCCGGAGGGACCCGTCCGGTGGCGGGCAGGTACGGCGGCGACTGGCGAACGGCCCGCGCCAGCTCTCACCACGCCTGCGCGAGCAGCTCACCCAGCAGCTCGTCGGCGTCGACGTCGAGGCCACGGGAGACGAACCACGAGCAGATGTTGCGGCAGTCCCGGAGCAGGAACTCGGCCCCGTTGGGATTTCCCACGATGTCCAGCACCTGCGGCAGGTCGATGATCACGAGCCGGTCGCCCTGCACCAGCACGTTGTACGGCGACAGGTCCCCGTGGGCGAGCCCTCGCCGCGCCAACACGGCCATCGCCTCGCTCAGCTGGTCGAAGTAGCCGCGAAGCCGCGACGGGTCCGGCCGGACCTGCGCCAGCCGTGGGGCGGCGGCACCGTCGACGTCGATGAACTCCATCAAGATCTCGGTACCGTCGATCTGCACCGGGTAAGGCACCGGTACGCCTGCCGACCACAGCGAGCTGAGTGCCGCGAACTCGTGCTGCGCCCACTGCCCGGCCGACGCCTGCCTGCCGTACGCCGTGCCTTTCGCCATCGCGCGGGCATCGCGACTGCGACGTACGCGCCTGCCCTCGGTGTACGACGAGTCCCGGTGGAACTGCCGGTGGTCCGCGCTGCGGTACCGCTTGGCCGCGAGCAGCGACGACGACCTCCCGGTGACATCGGGCACGGCGCGTTCGACGAGGAAGACGTCGGCCTCCTTACCGGTCTTCAGCACGCCCAGCTCGGTGTCGATGGCGCCGTCGTCGGTGATGACCCAGTCGGGCCGGGGTTCGGGACCGTGCGCGCTCTTCACGACCGACGACCAGGTGGACCATCGCTGACCGTCGGGGAGGTCGTCGAGATATGTGTAGCTGAGGTCTGTTTCGAAGGGGTAGTGCATCGGTGGTGTGCTCCTCGAGCGACTCGTCGAGGGCGCACCGTTCAGTCGGTCAGCGCGTCCTCGGCAGGGCAGGGACGACAAAGTGCCCCAGGACATGGGTGGACATCTCGACGCCTCCTTCGCTCGTAGGACGGTCCGGTGACCGGACCGTGCCGATCGTCCATCAACGCCGCAGACCATGCAACTGCTTTTCTCGACCGACCCCACCGGCTCGGCGGACCGGACCCACTCCCGTGCGGGGCACGCCGAGCCGCTCGCCGCTCCTTCCGGCAGGATGGAGGCCGGAAAGCAGGAGGCGAGTACGCGTGCGGACCTACCAAGAGACCTACGACGCAAGCATCAAGGACCCCGACTCCTTCTGGGCCGAGCAGGCGCAGCTGGTGGACTGGTTCGTCAAACCCGCCGTCACCCTCGACCGGTCGCGGCCGCCGTTCTACCGCTGGTTCGGGGGTGGTCGCCTCAACACGTGCTACAACGCCCTCGACCGCCACGTCATCCGCGGCCGCGCCGACCAGCCGGCGCTGATCTACGACAGCCCCGTCACCGGCACCACCAGGACCTTCTCGTACAGCGTCCTGCTCGAGAAGGTCGCAGCCTTCGCAGCCGTCCTGCGCGACTGCGGCGTCGGGATCGGCGACCGTGTCGTCATCTACATGCCGATGATCCCCGAAGCCGTGATCGCGATGCTGGCCTGCGCCCGGCTGGGAGCGGTGCACTCCGTGGTGTTCGGGGGCTTCGCCGCGTCCGAGCTGGCGGTACGCATCGACGACGCCCTCCCGGTTGTGGCGGTCACCGCGTCGTGCGGGATCGAGGGGAGCCGAGTGGTCGCGTACAAGCCCCTGCTCGACAAGGCGCTGGAGCTCGCGGAGCACGCAGTTCCGGCGGTCGTGGTCAAGCAGCGCGAACAGCTGCTCGCCGACATGGTGCCCGGCCGCGACGTCGACTGGGACGAGGCTATCCGCGCGGGCGGGGTCGACCCCGCGCCGTGTGTGTCTGTCGCGGCGACGGACCCGCTGTACATCCTCTACACCTCCGGCACGACCGGAAAGCCGAAGGGGATCGTCCGTGACAACGGCGGCCACGCCGTGGCCCTGACCTGGTCCATGCACAACATCTTCGACATCTCCGCCGGTCAGGTCTGGTGGACCGCGTCCGACGTCGGCTGGGTGGTGGGCCACTCGTACATCGTGTACGCGCCGTTGCTCGCCGGCGCCACGACGGTCCTGTACGAGGGCAAGCCGGTCGGCACCCCGGACGCCGGTGCCTTCTGGCGGGTGATGGCCGACCACTCCGTGGAGGGGTTCTTCACGGCGCCGACCGCGATGCGCGCGATCAAGAAGGAGGACCCCGAGGGAACCCTGATCCGGCCGCACAATCTCAATGCGCTGCGCCACGTCTTCCTCGCGGGTGAGCGGCTCGACCCGGAGACGTACCACTGGGCGAGCGAGCACGTCGGCGTGCCGGTGGTCGACAACTGGTGGCAGACAGAGACGGGGTGGCCGATCGTCGCCAACCCCCGCGGGCTGGAGCCGCTGCCGATCAAGCCCGGCTCACCTAGCGTGCCCGTTCCCGGCTTCGACGTCCAGGTCCTCGACGAGCACGCAAACGCCCTGCAGCCGGGCCATGAGGGCGCGATCTGTCTACGGCTGCCGCTCCCGCCCGGCACGCTGCCCACTCTGTGGGGGGACGACGACCGCTATGTCGCGTCCTACCTCGCCACCTACGACGGCTACTACCTGTCCGGCGACGGCGGGTATCGCGACGACGACGGCTACGTCTACGTGATGGGACGCACCGACGACGTGATCAACGTGGCCGGGCACCGCCTGTCGACCGGATCCCTCGAGGCCGTGCTGGCGGCGCATCCGGCCGTCGCCGAGTGTGCGGTCATCGGGGCCGCGGACCCACTCAAGGGCCAGGTCCCCCGCGGGTACGTCGTGCTGAAGGCCGGCAGCGACGTGGACCCCGCCGAGCTGGCGGCCGAGCTGGTGGCGGCGGTCCGCGACCAGGTCGGGCCGGTGGCGTCGTTCCGCG
>JAWWPH010000123.1:0-6197 GCA_033850875.1 Nocardioidaceae bacterium
GCGGGGCCGGTGCCGACGAGCGGCTCTGGCTCAAGTCGGACAGCAGCCCCTCGACCGTTCCACCTCGACCGGCGCGGCTGAGCTCCTCCCAGTCGTCGGCAGAGACCGACTCGCCGACCAGGGCCAAGATGTCCTGCAGCTCTTCTTCCTCATGCGGGTTGGGCATCGCGAGACGTTCACGCATCGACGCCTCCGCACCGTAAAGCATTGCGGCCCGTTCGAGGTCTCCGGTCCGGAGCAGCACGTCCATGTACGTGTGAGCGAAGGCAATGGTCAATATCGGGCTCCGAAGCTGCAACACCGGATCGACGAGGGACTCGGCCTGCAGCTTTGCCTCGTCCACGCGCCCGCTGAGTGCGAGCAGGTACGCCAGGTTCTGTCCCTGGACGGCGATCTCGTGGATGTCGCCGAGCTCCTCGACGATGCCGAGTGACTCTCGGGTCAGCGCCTCGGCTCGCTCATAGTGCTCGAGCGTCTCCTCGACGCCCGCGAGGTTGCCCAGGGCCCTCGCAAGGCCACCGAGACGTCCGGCATGGCGGTGCGCAGCCACCGCTTCCTCGAGGAGCTGCCGGGCTTTCTCGAACTCGCCAAGCTCCTGCTGAGCCGTCCCCAGCAGTCCCAGGACGACAGCGGCGCGCTGCGAGTCCTCCAGCATCCGCGCCATCCTCAGGCCCTCGGCTGCACAGTCGCGGGCCAATGCGGGTTGGCCCTGCGACAGCAGGATGTTCGCCAACCCGCCCAATGCGTCCACGAGATCGGCGGACGGTGACTCGGCGGCGCACGCGATGGCTCGCTCGTACCAGCCTCGTCCCTCACTGATCCGGCCGCTCATCACCCAGAACCAGCTCAGGGCGGAGCACAGACGCAGACCGACCCGCCACCGACTCGATGACGAGGACGTGCCGTTGGGCGTGAGCGTCCAGTCGAGGGCGCAGCGGAAGTTGTCCGTCTCGACCTCGGCCCGATGTCGTGCCGCGAGGTGCTGTGACTCGCGCTGTGAGCGCAGGTGCTCCGCCAGGCGAAGGTAGTGGCCGGCATGGGCGTCGAGTACGACGTCGGCCTCTCCGGCCACGCCCAGCTGCTCGCGGGCATACGCGCGAATCGTCTCGAGCATCGTCACCCGAGGCTCGGCCCCCTCGGACATCGTGACCAGGCTCGCGTCGACGAGGTCGGCGACGAGGTCCACGGGGTCTTTGTCGTAGCCGGGTACGGCGGCTACCTCCATGACCGCGTCGAGGCTCGCGCCCCCGGCAAAGGCGCCGAGCCGGCGGAAGAGAGCCTGCTGCTCGGGGCTGATCAGGTCGTAGGACCATGCGATCGTCTCGCGCAGCGTCTTGTGTCGGCTCGGTCGTTGCCTCCCCGGTGAAGCGACGTCGAGGGCCCGGCCCAGGCGACTCAGCAGTGCGCGCGGGCTCACGAGCCGGATGCGCGCGGCCAACAGCTCGATGCCGAGCGGTAGCCCGTCAACACGCCGGCAGATATCTGCGATGTCGGCGGCGTTGTCAGGTGTCAGCCGGAAGTCGGGCCACACCATGCGTGCCTGCCTGACGAACAGCTGCACCGCCCCTGACTGCTGTGTCTCCTCCAACGTCGGGCCTCGGGGCAGCCCGAGCGGCGGAACCGGGTACAGGTGCTCGCCCGGCACCGACAATGCACGACGGGAGCTCGCGATCACGGTCACCTGCGGCGCGGCGGCGAGCAGCTGTGCGACGACCTCGTCAGCCCCGACCACCTGCTCGAGGTTGTCGAGGACGAACAGCATCGACCGCGGGGCGAGGTACTCCAACAGCGCGGGCGGCAAGCGCGCGTGCTGTGGTACGTCCAGCGCTTCGGCGATCGACGCCCACATCATGTCCGCGCTCACCGCCGACACCAGGGGGACGAAGTACACGCCGTCGGGGCACGTCTGCACGAGCCGCTCGGCGGTGGCGATGGCGAGGCGGGTCTTGCCCGTGCCGCCTGGTCCGGTGACTGTCACGAGCCGGACATCGGCCGAGCCGAGCAGCGCCTCGAGCGCTGCCAGCTCGACGTCCCTCCCGATCAGCGACGTCGTCGGGACGGGCAGGCTGGCCGCAGCGCCAACGGTCCTCAGGGGCGGGAACTCGGCCGGCAGCCCTTCGATCGTGGTCTCGTAGAGGTGCTCCGGCGCGGCGATGTCCTTCAGTCGGTGGCTGCCGAGATCCCGGAGCACGACGCCGTCCGGCAGCTCGGCAGCCGCGAGGTCGGCGGTCACGGACGACATCACCACCTGACCTCCGTGCGCCGACGCCGCGATCCTGGCCGCCCGATGGACGTCCATCCCCACATACTCGCCGTCGTAGACCCCCGGCGTTCCGGTGTGGATGCCGATGCGTACGCGGAGCTGCTCTCCGCCCGGCCACGAGTGCTCGGCCAGGGCTCGTTGAGCGGCGACCGCGGCGGCGACGGCTTGGGCTGCTGTCGTGAACACGACGAAGAAGCTGTCGCCCTCGGTCCCGAGCTCGGTGCCACCGTGGGTCGCCCAGGCCCGGCGGAGCAGCCGCCGTTGCGCGTTCAGCGCTTCCACGTACGTAGGACCGAGCCGGGCGAGGAGCACCGTCGACCCTTCGATGTCGGAGAAGAGCAGCGCGACCGTCCCCGTCGGAAGGGCGGTCACGACGAGACCACGCGCTCTACGTCACCCATCCGGGTACCGGGTGGAGCCGCGCACCTCGGACGCCTGGCCGTGCAGCGCGATGAGCGTGAAGACTTCGAGCGGGTCGGCCTTTCCCTTGAGCTCCAGCCATCCGAGGGACTCGGTCGACGCCGTATCCGCGAGCGCCGCCCGGGTACCGGGACCGATGGCCACGCCACCGACCGGCGCTTTGCCCTCGATCCGCGACGCCACATTGACCACGTCGCCGATCACGGTATGGGTGCGGCCGCCCTCCGTGCCGAGCAGGCTCACGGACGCCCGTCCGCTGTTGACGCCGACGCGAAACCTCGGCCAGCCGGCGTGAGTGTCGGCGACCCGAGCAGTGGCCTGCTGCATCGCGAGTCCGGCGGCCGCGGCCCGCCACGCATGGTCGGGCTGGTCACCTCGCTTGTTGAAGGTGACCATCAGCGCGTCGCCGATGATCCGGTCGACGTCGCCGCCGAAGCGACGGACCACCGGTGGCACGGCCACCTGGAAGTACGCGTTGAGCATCGCCGTGACCTCTTCGGGCTCGTGACCCTCCGAGAACGACGTGAACCCCTGCAGGTCGGCGAAGAGCACGCTCAGGTCGCGTACGCCCGAGACGGTGTCGCGAAGGTACAGGTCGGAGAACCGCTCCTCGTGCCACTGGACCTGCGCACCGGCCGCAACCAACCCGAAGGCCGCCAGCAGGAGCAGATGCCACTCCCACCACGACAAGGCCCAGCTGCGCGCCCAGACCACCGCGATCATGGCCTCGGCGAGCAGGACGAAGGCGGCCATCATCGCCAGCAGCATCAGCGAGCGCTGCCTGCGCCACAGACCGAGGTACCGCACCGCACTGAGGCCGTACAGGATCACGGCAGGGACGGCGATGACGGCAAGCACGCCGTTCGCCCGCTCCGGTACCGCACCTCGGGCGAGCGGAGGCAGCTCCGCCAGCGACGCCACCGCCCAGACCAGCATCAGCGCCAGCAGCGCCCACCGGAGCCTGCGTCCCAGCACCATCATGCGGACAGCGAAGTCGCCCGACAGGTCGGCACTGGACAGCGCAGCGAGAAGGGACCCGATCGCGATGCCGACGGGCGTCGCGACCACGAACCCGGCGTTCGGCGTGTCGAGCAGGACGCCCGGCGTGGCGAGCGCGTGCAAGCCCAGGAAGCCGGCGGCCGAGAGGAAGGCAAGCGACACGAGAAGTACACGGGCGTCACCTCGCCGCAGGGCGGCGACGCCGGTCCCGTACGCGAGGACGGCGCTGACCGCCGCCGTCACCAGTACGAGCCAGAAGTGGGAGGGGTGATGCTCCCAGTGCACGTCGAGCCCAGGCTTGCGGAGCAGGAGGGTGAAGCCGACGAGGGGGCAGAGCAGTACGACGACGGTCGCGACGGCCGGCGTCGCCCGGGCAGGCTGCTCACTCATCGGCCGGCCTCAGGTGGCGGTACAGCTGGGAGACGACGACCGACCCCTCACCGACCGCGGCGGCGACCCTCTTCACCGAGCCGGAGCGGATGTCGCCCACGGCGAAGACGCCAGGACAGGTCGTCTCGTAGGGCTGCGGACTGCGCTCCAGGGGCCAACGCCCGCGCGCCGCCGCGTCGGCGCCCGCCAGCACGTACCCACGGTCGTCGCATGCCACGGCGTCGGGCAGCCACTCGGTACGCGGCTGTGCCCCGATCATCACGAACAGGCCGTCCGCGTGCAGCATCTCCTCGACACCCGTCGACACGTCCCGCACCCGGATTGCCTCGAGGCGCCCCTCCCCGACTCCCCCTACGACCTCGGTGGCGGTGCGTACGACCGTGTTCTCGCTGGCGGCGATCGCCCGGATCAGGTAGTCCGACATGCTGGCCTGGAGGTCGTGCCCGCGTACGAGCAGCGTCACGCTCAGGCAGTAGCGGGCCAGGTGCAGCGCTGCCTGTCCGGCGGAGTTCCCTCCGCCCACCACCACAGCGTCGAGGCCGCGGAGCCCGTGGGCCTCCGACACACTCGATCCGTAGTACACGCCGGCACCGGACAGTGCCTCGAGGTCCGGTACGCCCAGTCGGCGGTACGACACCCCGGTTGCGAGGACGACGCTGCTGGCGCCTACCTCCCCCACGCCGCTGACGTTCGCGAGGAACCGCCGTCCGTCGGCCCTCAGGCGCTGCACCTCGCGCGTCAGCACGAAGTCGGCGCCGAAGACCCACGCCTGCTGGTATCCGCGCTGGGCCAGGTCGGCACCGCTGATGCCGCGCGAGAAACCGAGGTAGTTGCGGATGAGCGAGCTGCTGGCCGCCTGTCCGCCGATCGACTCCCGCTCGACGACCAGCGTCCGCAGCCCCTCCGACGACGCGTACACGGCCGCGGCCAGGCCGCTCGGGCCGGCTCCGACTACGAGAACGTCGAAGTCGCGGCAGTCCGGCGGCAGCGTCGTCGGGATGCCCCACGCCTCGACGATCTCGGCGTCGGTGGGGTCGCGGAGCACCGTCTTGTCGATCGCCGGAAGCCAGACCAGCACGTCCCACCCGACTCCGTCGTCCTGCATCTCGAGCAGGGCGTCGTTCGCGAAGGGCGTCCCGCGCGCCCGGAAGGCGCTGGGTATGCCGTTGCGCTCCAGCAGCGTGCGGACGGCGTGCCCGCGCGCCGAGTGGCGGTCCGCGATCACCACGACCTCGCGCAGGTTGGCCACCTCGCTGCGCGACCACTCCTGGACGAACTCGGCGACGGTGCGATGGAACAGCTCGTCACCGGCGATCCACGGCTTGAGCACGTAGTAGTTGATGTCGCCGACCGCCATCGCGGACAAGATGGTGCGGGCGGTCTCCCGCTCGGCCCAGGCGCCCCATTCGATGAGCAGTGCCCTTCTGGCGTCCGGGTGGAGGGTGCGGGCGCGTCCCAGCAGCTCGGCCCGCTCATCCTTCGGCAGCGCGTGGTCGACCAGCACCACCGCGACACGTTGACCGACGTCGCGCGCGGAACCGAGGAACCGGACCGCATCCTCTGCATTGAGCTCCCCCCGGACCCGGAAGTCGCCGCCGAAGCTGCGCTGCAGCGCACCCTCGATCCGGTCCAGCCGCACGGGGTCCACGTCGACGGCCAGCAGCAGCGGCCGCGTCGAGGCTCGCACCGGATCGCCAGGTTGACCACCCATGGAGCGAGCGTAGGGGTCCTGGCCCACCGCGGGCCACCAGGAAGCGACCGCGCTACGGGCGGTCCTCGGTCCCGCCGTCGCTGGCGGTGTCGTCACTGTCGTCGGGCGCGTCGTTCGAGTCGGGCCCGTCTGCGGTGGCAGCCTCCGCGCGTTCGTCGGCGTTGGGGCTGAGCCCTGTGAGGAGGTGACGGTCGAGCTTCGACGCGACGCGGTCGGCCCGGGCATGAGCTCGGTCCCTTGCGGCCTGCGACCGGGCCCGGTACGCCTCGTCGTCGTCGACGCGCCGAACGAACGCATCGAGATTGGCGGCCATGTCTCGCCGGTACGCCTCCGTGTCACGCACAGCGGCTTGCTCGTCGCGGAGCTCCGCAGTGGTGAGGATCTCCTCGACCCGGCGCGTCGGTTCGCTCCTTC
>JAWWPH010000201.1:0-2737 GCA_033850875.1 Nocardioidaceae bacterium
GCCCGAAACCGGGGTTGGCCAGCCGCTCGGGCGAGACCAGCAGCACGTCGAGCCGGTCGTCCAGGAGGTCGTGCTCGATCTCGGACCAGGCGTCGACGTTGGCGGAGTTGACGGTGGCGGCCCGCAAACCCGCCCGCGAGGACGCCGCGACCTGGTCGCGCATCAGGGAGAGCAGCGGCGAGACCACGAGCGTGGGACCGAATCCCTCCGCGCGCCGGATCGCCGTCGCCGCCCAGTAGACCGCCGACTTGCCCCAGCCGGTCGCCTGGACCACGAGGACGCGCGCCGCGGGCTCGCACAGTGCGGCGACGGCGGCCTCCTGGTCGGGTCGCAGCAGCGCGCCCTGGCCGGCGATCGCCTCGATCAGGTTCGCGGCGACCGCTGCCCGCTCAGGGCTCAGGATCCCCGCGGTGCTCATCCGGCCTGCCGGCGCCCGCAGCAGTGCCCCTGCACCACCACGAGGGATCCCAGTCGCCGGCTCACCCTCACAACGTAGTGCGCGTCGCCGACGCTACGACGCTCTCGGTGGACCGGTCGTACCGCGCACGACCAGCTCGGTCGGCAGGGTGACCCGGTCCGGTGACGCCTCGCCGTCCCTCAGCAGGTCGATGGCCAGCCTGCCCGCCGTCGCCCCTTGGAGCTCGACCGGCTGGCGTACCGTCGTCAGGTCGTACAGCTCCGAGACCGGGTGGTCGTCGACGCCGATGACCGAGATCTCGCCGGGCACGCCGACCCCGGCGCGGCGCAGCGTCAGGAGCGCACCCATGGCGACCTCGTCGGAGTACGCGAAGACGGCCGTGGGCGGGTGCTCGAGGGACAGCAGCCGCTCCATCGCGCGGGCCCCGCCGTGGATTCCCCAGTCCACCGTGACCATCAGCTCCGGCCTGCGCGGGATACCCGCCTCCCCCAGCGCCTCGCAGTACCCCTGGGAGCGGGCCCGGTCCGCCGCCCACACCGAGCCCTCCCCGTCCTGGGTACGGATCATCGCGATGTCGCGGTGCCCGAGTCCGACCAGGTGTCCGGCGGCGCGGCGGCCCACGTCGACGTCATCGACGCGGACGTGGGGGTAGTCCCTCAGCTCGCCACCGGCGATGACGACCTGGACGCCGATGAGGTCCAGCCGCTCGGCCTCCTGCTCGGGAACCGGCAGTGCGATCACGATGACCGCGTCGGCCTTGCGGCGGGCCGGCAGCCGCTCGAAGAACCACCGACGCTCCTCGGCTCCGTCCACGTGGTAGATCAAGACGTCCATGTCCGCGTCGCGGAGCACGCCTTCGATGCCGGCCAGCATCGTGGCGAAGAACCACAGGTCGATCTTCGGCACCACCACGGCGATGCGCCCGGTCGTGCCGCTCGCCAGTCCGGAGGCCTCGGGCGACACGACGTACGACAGCTCGTCGGCGAGTGCCTTGATCCGGGCCCGGGTGGGTGCCGAGACCCCGGGCATGTCGCGGAGGGCGCGAGACACGGTCGCGGTCGAGACACCCGCACGCCGCGCCACGTCGGCCATGAGCACGGCCGGTCCGGGCCCGGGCGTGTCGCGCTGTGGGCTCTCAGGAGTCATGTCGCTCCACCCTCCGCCGCGCTGCTTGACAACGGAGTCTGGCGCTCGCCACGCTGGGCGCGCAAGCGTTTGCGCTGTGCGCGACCCCTCTCTCCGACCCGAAGGACTTCCTGCCCGTGCCTGCCCGCGACTCCGCTGAGACCTCGCCCTCGCTCGCCTGGTGGCAGACCGCCGTCATCTACCAGGTGTACATCCGCAGCTTCGCCGACGGCAACGGTGACGGCATCGGCGACATCCGCGGTCTGCACGAGAAGATGTCGTACCTCGCGTCGCTCGGGGTGGACGCCGTCTGGATCAACCCGTGGTACCCGTCGCCCATGGAGGACGGCGGGTACGACGTCGCCGACTACCGCGACATCGATGCCAGGTTCGGTACGCTCGCCGAGGCGGAGGCGGTGATCTCGCAGGCGCACGCGGCCGGGCTCAAGGTGCTCCTCGACGTGGTACCCAACCACACGTCGGCCGCGCACCCGTGGTTCCAGGCCGCTCTGCGGGGCGACGCCCAAGCACGGGCCCGCTACATCTTCCGCCCGGGCCACGGCGCCGCGGGCGACGAGCCTCCCAATGACTGGCAGAGCAACTTCGGCGGGCCCGCCTGGACCCGAACGGTCGACGCCGACGGTGCCCCCGGCGACTGGTACCTCCACCTCTTCGCCCCGGGCCAGCCCGACCTGGACTGGACGAGCGACGAGGTACGCGCGGAGTTCGAGGACATCCTGCGCTTCTGGTTCGACCGTGAGGTCGACGGCTTCCGGATCGACGTCGCCCACGGGCTCGCCAAGACGGCGGGACTTCCCCAGGCGGGGCCGCGGGAACCCGGCGCGCAGCACGTCGAGGCGCATCCCGCCTGGGACGTCGACACGGTCCACGAGATCTACCGCGCGTGGCGAAAGCTGGCCGACTCCTACGACCCGCCCCGCATCTTCACCGCCGAGGCCTGGGTGCGCTCCAACGAGCGGCTCGCCCTGTACCTGCGCCCGGACGAGCTGCACACGGCCTTCCAGTTCGAGTTCCTGCGCGCCCCATGGCGGGCCGACGTGCTCCGCCCGGTCATCGACGAGGCCCTGCGGACCGCCCTCGAGGTCGGTGCACCGAGCACCTGGGTCCTCTCGAACCACGACGTGGTCCGGCACGTGACCCGGTACGCCCGCTCCCAGCCGCCGCATGCTGTGG
>JAWWPH010000605.1:0-2548 GCA_033850875.1 Nocardioidaceae bacterium
CGTGTGATAGAGCGGCAGGAAGACGAGATGCACATCGTCAGCGCGGAGATCCTCGTGGAGCGCGTTGACCTGCGCGCCCCAAAGCGCATTTGCGTGCGTCCAGAGCACGCCTTTGGGTCGCGACGTCGTGCCCGACGTGTATTGTACGCCGACGGGCCGCGCTGGATCGGGGGCGAGCGGGCGTACTCGATCCGTGTCGCCAAGAAGCGCGGCGTAATTCTCGGCCCTAGCCGGTGCGTCGCTGCCCACGGCCGGCACGCCGTTGTCGTGATCGGTCAGCGCGATCCATTTCAGGTCGCGTGAACTGGCGGTGACGATCTCGGCGAAGCGCGGCTGCGTGATCGCGGCGGTCGCGCCGCTATGCCCGGCGAAATAGGCGAGTTCCTCCGCCGAGGCGCGCGCATTGGTGGTCACCGCGATGGCGCCCAAACATGCACAGGCGAACCACGCGATGAGAAGTTCCGGGCAATTTTCGAGATGAATCAGGATCGGGTCGCCAGGCGCGACTCCACGCGCGCGCATGCCGTCGGCACATGCGCGGACCTTGTGCTCGAACGCAGCGTAAGTCAGTTGCTCGCTCGCGCCCTCGAACGGCTCCCAGATGAGGAATGGATGATCGCGGCGGGTTGCCGCCCGTAGCCGGAGCAGATGGGTGACATCCATTCCCGCATAAGGCGAGACGGCAGCATTGTCGGGTCTCGGTCTCATTCTGCCTTGCTCGCCCTCGCCCACTCGGCGTCTCAGCAGCCGCGTTGAGGGCTCGGCCGTGACACGCGCCACGTGCTGCGGCAAGGTCGAGGCGCGCGGCGCAATGTCGGGGACGCTCGCAAGCTGTGAGCGCGAATCACGCCTCTGAGCGGCTGTCTGCGACCTCCTGGTTGGGCCTGATGGCGCCAACTAGGTCGAGCAGATGAATCCTCTGGCAAATGCCGGCAATGCCGCTTAGGAACTTTGCGGTGACTGAGGTGTTTGAGCGTAGCTGTTCACTTTCGGAGACATAGCAGATGTGGCGAGTTGGGCTTTCGGCGTTAGCAATCCTCATACCAATGTCCGCCTCGGCCCAGCAGGGTGCGGCCTCCCAGGCCGATCAGCAGGCTTGCGAGCCTGATGTGTATCGTCTCTGCAACGATTACGTTCCAGACGTGGATAAGATCGTGGCGTGCTTGAACGCCAACAAGCGGGCGCTCAGCCCTGCTTGCCGCGCAGTGATGTCGCGTCCGAAGCGTCGCTAGCTGCCCGCTTGCTGGCACACATCACCAAAGCATGCGAAGTCACCATCCTCATTCCCGCGAACAACGCGGTGCTTGATAATAGGTGACAGATCGAATGGGTGAAAAAGAAGCGCTGAACGCGCCGACGCTGGATGAGGTCAATACAACTGGGACGTTGTCGGACTGGCGCCAAAGATTACGCACCGTTGTTGTAAAGCGCGGCATAAAGCTGGTTTGTGGGACGCCTGATTTCGTTCCGACCAGCGCCGCCTCCGATGTTTCCATCATCAGCGGAGGCTTGCGGCTTGGTTGGCTGCGCGCCCTCGGATTGATCGGGGTCAGTCAGTTCGCTGCGACGAGCGGGCTTGGGCATCGTTTCGTCTGTCACATCGGTGATCTCTCGGAATATCCGTTCTACCACCCGCGCGCCTACGAAAAGGAACTTGCGCTTTGCGCGAGCTGGCTGAAGCAGACTGACGCGCCGGTGGTCTACGACCTCGGCGCCAATGTTGGTTTCATCTCGACCCACCTCGCGCAAATGCTTGCTGGCGAAGTGGCGCAGATTTACGCGTTCGAGCCGGTCCCTGCGACCTTCGCAAAGCTGCAGACCTCCGTAAGCCGACTCGGGCTGCAGGATGTCGTGCGTCCTGTTCCGTTCGCGCTGGGCGACAATCCTCGGACCGTGCGCATGGCGCTGTCGCGCCGCAATTCGCTGGTTTCGCACGTGATCCCGGATAGATCCGTTGGGGATGCGGACGCCGCGGAGATCGTATCCGCTCGGGTGACGACGCTGGACCAATTCAGTTCGGAAACCGGCACGCAGCCGGCGTTGATCAAAATGGACATCGAGGGCAGCGAGGCTGCGGCCTTGCGCGGCGCTCGTCATCTCCTCTCGAGGGACGATCGTCCCGCCATCCTCTTCGAGCACAATCCAGTGACGCTCAGCGAACAAGGCGCCACGACGCGAGCCCTCGCCGAGCTTCTGTCCGGATATGAGTTCTACTACGTGGACGACCTGCAAAATCAGACGCTGCCTTTTGGCAGCCGGGTCGCCGACATCGGCCGCATCAATTGGATTTGCAACATGTTCGCGGTCGCGCGCGGAGATGCCGCTCACGCCAAATGGCGCGCTGCTCTCGCCCTTGCGCAAGGCCAGCTGGGGCTCGCGGCCGCGGCCGGATCATCACAGAGCCGCGGGTAGAAGCCGCCGCAAAGGCGCGCCCTGCCCTACTCGGCCGCCCGCGCCAGCGGCGGCTGTGCACGCGAGACCGGCCGCCCGCGCCGCTTCAGTTCGTCCATGTCCGCGCGGTCGCGCACGCTGTTGCGCATCAACTGCT
>JAWWPH010000327.1:0-6702 GCA_033850875.1 Nocardioidaceae bacterium
CAAGCTGCGGCGCGACGCCGAGGTCACCCTCGTCACCTACCGGGCCGGCTGGCCGATCGGCCTGCAGCCGGTATCCATCGACACCACCGGCCGGATCACCGTCCACCCGTACTACCGGATGCGCGCCGGACTGCACGAGTAGCCACGACGCCGCCGTGGCCGGGTCAGGCCGATCGCGGCTCGATCGACGCCGCGCGACGGTTGCGCTGGACGACCGGATCGGGCACCGGGATCGAGTCCAGCAGCCGCCTGGTGTAGTCGTCGGACGGCGTCCGCAGCACCCGGCCCACCGGTCCCGCTTCGACCAGCCGGCCCTCGCGGAGCACGGCCACCCGGTCGGCGACCTCGTTGACCACCGCGAGGTCATGGCTGATGAACAGGCAGGCGAACCCGCGTCGTTCCTGCAGCTCCCGCAGGAGCTCGATGATGACCGCCTGCACCGAGACGTCGAGGGCACTGGTCGGTTCGTCGGCGATCAGCAGCTCAGGATGCAGGGCCAGGGACCGGGCCAGCGCCACCCGTTGCCGCTGTCCGCCGGACAGGTGCCGGGGCAGCCGGTCGGCGAAGGACTGCGGTAGCGCCACCGAGTCCAGGAGGTCACGTACCTGCGCGGCACGTTCGGCCCCCGTGCCACCGGCATGCAGCACCAGCGGCTCGGCGATGCTCTCACCGACCGTCCGCAGGGGGTCGAGCGAGGCCGCAGGGTCCTGGTACACGACACCGACCCGGCGACGCAGGCCGCGGAGCTCCCGTCGGCGGACGCCGGCGAGCGGTACTCCGAACAGCTCGGCCGAGCCCTCGACCGGGCGCAGCAGGCCGAGAGCGACCCGGCCCAGGGTCGACTTCCCGGAGCCCGACTCACCGACAACGCCCAGCACTTCGCCCGGAGCGATGGCCAGCGAGACCTGGCGCAGGGCACGGAATGCGGCGGCGCCGCTGCGACCCGGGTACTCCACGGCGAGGTCCCGGGTGACGAAGACCGGTGCCTCGCCGGCGTCAGCAGACTCCTCCGGTTGCCTCGAGTCCGCATCCAGCCGTGGTACCGACGCGAGCAGGTCGCGCGTGTACCGACTCGTCGGGGCGGCGAAGACCTCCTCGACCGGCCCCTGCTCCACCAGCGAACCGGCCCGCATCACCGCGACTCGATCGGCGAGGTCGGCGACGACCCCCATGTTGTGGGTGATGAGCAGGACAGCCGCACCGGTGCGCTCGCTGAGCGAGCGAAGCAGCGCGAGGATCTCAGCCTGGACCGTCACGTCGAGGGCGGTCGTGGGCTCGTCGGCGATCAGGACGTCGGGGTCGTTGGCCAAAGCCATCGCGATGACGACACGCTGCTTCTGTCCGCCGGAGAGCTGGTGCGGGAAGTGCCTGCGACGCACATCCGGGTCGGGGATGCCGACCATGGACAGCAGCTCGACCACCCGTGTGCGGGCCTGCGCCCGCGAGACCTTCGTGTGAGCCCGGACCGCCTCCGCGATCTGCCAGCCGACCGTCTCCACCGGGTTCAGCGCCGTCGACGGCTCCTGGAACACCATCGCGATCCTGCTGCCACGCACGCGGCGGAGCTGGTCCTCGGGCAGGCCCAACAGCTCCGTACCGTCCAGCCGCACCCGGCCGCCGACCTCGGCGGTCTCGGGCAGCAGGCCCACGACGGCACGCGCGCTGACGGACTTCCCCGATCCCGACTCACCGACGAGCGCGAGCACCTCGCCCTTGTGCAGCGTGAGACTCAGCCCCTCGACGACCCGCTGCCTGGCGCCGAAGGTCTCGAAGTCGATCGTGAGCTGGTCGATCTCCAGGACGGCCACGTCGCCTCATCCTCTCCGGTCGGCGCTGAGCGCCTGTGCCACGAGCTGGAAGCCCAGCACGAGCGCGGCTATCACCAGCAACGGCCCGACCGCGTACATCGGGTTGTACCGGAGGTTGGCGATCGATCCACTGAGAACGCTTCCGAGCGACGGCGCCGGTGGCCGTACCCCGATGCCGATGAAGTTCATGGCGCTCTCGATGAAGACCGCCCCCGACATCGACAGCGCCAGCTGGACGACGATCGGCTCGGTGATGTTCGGGAGGATGTGGCGCCACAGCACCCACCAGCGCGGTGCCCCCATCAGCTCCGACACCTCGACGAACGGGAGCTCCCGCGCCTTCAAGGTGGCCGAGCGGACGAGCCGGCCGAAGAGCGGGAGCTCGACCGCGACGACCACGCACCCGATCGGGAGCAGCCCGGGACCCGTGACGGCCGTCAGCCCGATGGCGAGGATGAGCGCCGGGAAGGCAAGGAGGACGTCGAAGACCCGCTGCGCCACGACGTCCGCCGCCGTGAACTGGCTCGCGACCAAGCCGACGACCCCACCGATCACGGCCCCCAGAGGAACGACCAGGAAGACGATCAGGGCGTCGGTCCTGATGCCGTACACGACGCGCGAGAGCACGTCGCGGTCGACCTCGTCGGTACCGAACGGGTGCTGCCAGCTGGCACCCAGCAGGTTCGCGTCCGCGATCTGCGCCTGGGGGGCGTACGACGCCAGTAGCGGGGCGAGGACTCCGATCAGGACGACCAGGCCCACGAGCACCAAGCCGACGAGGCCACGTCCCCGCAGAAGGGCTGAGCGGCGCGGCCGGGAGGTCTGCTGGAAGCCTCGAGCCTGCACCGCGCGATGCTGCGGGGAATCGCCGGCCGGGTGCACGGTCGGCTCGAGCGACGCCGCGAGTTCCGGGTTCTGCAGGGAGAGGTCGGTCACTTCGTGCCTCCTTCAAGGCGAATGCGGGGATCGAGCCACGCGTGCAGGACATCGGTGAGCAGCTGGATGAGCACGAAGACCACGACCGAGAGCAGCAGCAGTACCTGCACCACCGGATAGTCGCGTCGGGTGATGGCCTGCTGGATCAGCTGGCCGAGGCCGGGCCAGGAGAAGATGTACTCGACCAGCACGGCGCCGCCGAGCAGGGTGCCCACCTGCAGCCCCAGCACCGTGACCGTGGTCGGCAATGCGTTGCGCAGGGCGTGCCTGACCACGATCCGCCGGCGGGCCACCCCCGCCGCGAGCGCGGTGGTGACGTACGGCTGCCTGAGCTCGGTGCGCAGCGACTCCGCCAGGTAGCGCGACAGCACCGCCGCGATCGGCAGTGCCAGGCACAGCGCCGGCATGAACAGGTACTGCGCGGTGATGCCGGGATCGGCGAGCAGCCCCGCCGGAGGGGTGCCACCTGTCGGCAGTACCGGCCAGAGCACCCCGAAGACGAGGATGAGCAGTACCCCGGTGACAAAGGTGGGAAGGGCGACGGCCAACGTGTTGGCGCCGGTGAGCAGAGAGTCGAGCCAGCGGTTCGACGTGGAGGCCCAGAGCGGACCGACGACCGCCGCGATGACCACCGCCGCTGCCAGGGCGGTCGCCGCGAGCAGCGCGGTGTTCGCCACACCGGAGCTGACGAGCGACGAGATACTGCCGCCGATCAGGTACGAGTGGCCGAGGTGGAAGGTCACCACGCTCCAGATCCAGTGCACGTACTGTGCAGGGACCGACTGGTCGAGCCCCAGCTCGTGACGGATCGCGGCGACGGTCGCCGGGCTGGCATCCGGACCGGCGAGGGTGGTCGCCGGGTCACCCGGGATCAGTCGTAGCACTGCGAAGATCAGGAGCGAGGCAGCCACCAGCACGAGCGCCAGGGACGGCACTCGTCTGAGAAGGTATCGAGTCATCCGGAAACCTCAGCTCGTGAGCGTCGCACGGGACAGGTCCAGCTCCTGGCGCTTGGTGTAGGACACGTTCCGCACGGTGTTGCTGGTGACCCACTGCGGCTGGACGACGCCGATCTCGATGAGGAAGAGCGCCTTCAGGAGGTCGTCGCTCAGCGAGCCGTAGTCGACGGCCTTGTTGCCGCCGCCGGCAGGGGGCGTCTCCCAGGCATTCGTCGCGTCCTTGGTGTAGCGAGGGCTGGTGTAGTGCGAGGCGTTGCTCGTCGCGTTGAACGGGTACGCGCTGACCGTCAGGGTCGACGGCGTGTACTGCGCCCACGAGTGGAAGGTCGTCCAGAGCCCGGGGAGCTGCGCACCGATCAGCTGCTTGATGAACGTGGCACCGTCGACCGGGTCGAGCTTGACGGGGATCCCGACCGCCTGGAGGTTGTACTGCACGATCTGGGCGGTCGCCTCGTACAACGGTTGCGGCGTCAGGTACGTCAGCGGGATCGTCGGCACCTTCTTGCCGTACTGCTTCACGAGCGACTTGGCCTTCGCGATGTCCTGCGCGTAGGTCTTGTTCTTCGCGGCGTCGTACGCGGCGGAGTACTTCGGCCACGGCAGGTTCACGGCGTAGCCGCTGCCGCGGAAGACCTCGGTGAGGATGCGCTCGCGGTCGAGGGCGTAGGCGATGGCCTGCCGGATGCGCACATCGCCCAGACCCGGCGCGCTGACGTTCGCACCGACATAGATCTGCTCCTCCGCGCCGGTGAGCCGGTACTTGGTGAACCGGTTCGTCGCCGCCAGCCGCTCGATGTCCAGATAGCTCGTGCCGTAGGCGTAGTCGATCTGCCCTGAGCGCAGCTGGCTCGTCAGTGAGGTCGCATCGGGCACGATCGCGACGTCTACCGCGTCGAGGTGCGGCAGGCCGGGCTGCCAGTAGTGCTCGTTCTTCGCAAAGGTCAGCTTCGTGTTGGGCGCCCAGGAGACGAAGCGGAACGGACCGGTGCCGACATAGCGCTTGCCGCTGCCGACTCCCGCGAACGTCTCCTTGTCGACGATCGGCACGGTGTCGAGAAGGTCGAAGATGTTGCTCATCGGGTGGTCGAGGTGCAGGACCGCTACGTGCGGGTCCGACGTGTCGTACGACGTGATCGCGGCGGCTGTGCTCCGCATCTGGCCGTTCCACACCGGCTGTGCGTAGGTCTGCAGCGAGAACTTCACGTCCTCGGAGGTGAACGGTCGCCCTGTGTGGAAGGTCACCCCCTTGCGCAGGTGGAGGGTGAGAGCCTTCCCGTCCGCGCTCAGCTTCCACGACGTGGCCAGCCGGGGCTCCGGCACCACCTTGGTGTTCGGGTAGCGGATGAGTCCCTCGTACACCAGCCCGATCAGGGTCGTGATGCCGTAGTTGGAGTTGGTGTAGAAGTTCGCGGGGATCAGGTCCTGGCTGATGCCCGCCCGCAGCGTCCCGCCCTTGCGGGTCGTGCCGGCGGACTGCTGCTGCTTCACGGCTGACGTGCAACCGGCTGTGACGAGCGCTGCTGCGCTGACGCCCATACCGGCGAGGAAGTGTCGCCGCGTCAGGTCGGCGAGGTCGTATGGCATGGCATGTCCTTTGGTTTCGAGGGTCGAGGTCGAGGGTCGAGGTCTGCGCGAGCGCTTCGTGGCTCGCGCGCGTCGGTGCAGGACGAGGTGGAATAGCGTAGTACAGTAACTTACTTAAGTTTAGTGACCTAGTAGACTTAATGCTTCAAGAGTACCGGGGCTGACGACCATCGACCGGCAAGGCGACGGCGAGCCGCGGTTGTGACCCGCAATCTTCCAGAGAGGTGTAACCCCATGACCCAACTCCAAGACCGGCTCGTCGATCTCACCGACGACAGCCCGAACGAGCACATCAGCGTCCACAAGGTCGCCGGATCGATCGGCGCGGTCGTCGGCGGCATCCAGCTCGGCGGCGACGTCCACCCCGACGCGGTGGCCGAGCTGCGCCGGGCTCTGCTGCGCCACAAGGTCGTGTTCCTGCGTGGGCAGTCGCACGCCGACGACGCTGACCAGCGAGCCTTCGCGTCGCTGCTCGGGGTCGTCACCAAGCCCCATCCCACCGTCAGCGGCGACGGCGATGCGGTCCTGCCCATCGACTCCGACACCGGCAAGGCCAACAGCTGGCACACCGATGTGACCTTCGTCGACCGGATTCCCGCGATCAGCGTCCTGCGGGCGATCAAGCTCCCGTCGTACGGCGGCACCACCGTCTGGGCTAACACCGTCGAGGCGTACGAGCGGCTGCACCCCGGGCTCAAGGCACTCGTCGGCGAGCTGCGAGCCGTCCACTCCAACCTGTACGACTACGCCGCGGAGCGGCCGCAGATCGGCGGGATCGACATCAAGGAGGAGGAGTACCGCCGGGACTTCGGGCATATCGAGTTCGAGACCGAGCACCCGGTGGTCCGCATCCACCCGGAGACCGGCGAGCCCTCGCTGCTCCTCGGCCACTTCGTGCGCTCGTTCGTCGGACTGAGCTCGTTCGACTTCTACGACCTCTTCACCGTGCTGCAGCGTCACATCACCCGGCTGGAGAACACCGTCCGCTGGAGCTGGCGGAACGGCGACGTCGCCATCTGGGACAATCGGGCCACCCAGCACTACGCCGTCGCCGACTACGACGACCAGCCGCGCCGGCTGCACCGCATCACCATCGCGGGGGACATCCCGGTCGGCATCAACGGCGACACGAGCCGCATCCGCAAGGGTGACGCCAGCCACTTCGCCCCGCTGGTCGCCTGAGCACGACAGCACCGTCTCGCTGGAGGGCCGACCGCCCATCGGTCCTCCAGCGGCTCACCCTACGACGACTGCGGGCAACGAGGAGCGGCAATGGAGAAGCTCTCGCCGTGCTGTGCACCCGGCACCGAGACCCACCCCTCGGTGCCGACTCTGACGCCACGAGGAGGCGCACTCGGCTCTGCTCGGCGCAGCAAGCCCAACCGGCGGCAGGTCGCCATCCCTGCAGGGCACTT
>JAWWPH010000354.1:0-5540 GCA_033850875.1 Nocardioidaceae bacterium
CCGGGTTGAGCAGGGCGGGCTCGGCGCGACCGGCGTCGAACATGACCGCGTCCGTGGTGCCGACGAGCTGCCAGCCTCCCGGCATCGTCTGCGGGTACACACCGCAGTAGCGCCCGGCGAGCCCCACCGAGCCGGCCGGGACCGACGTACGAGGCTCGTCGCGCCGCGGGACGGGCGGTGCCTCCCGATCGCTCGTGCAGTACGCGAAGCCTGGGGCGAAGCCGCAGAACGCGACCCGGTACCCGGCTTCGGCATGCCGGCGCACCACCTCCTCGGGAGTGCACCGCCAGGCCGCGGCCACGCGTTCGAGGTCGGGACCGTCGTACCTGACGCGCAACACGATCTCGTTGCCGGTCGCCGCCCCCGGTACCGAGCGCTCGTCCGCGAGCGAGGCGGCGTGGCTCTGCAACAGGTGCTGCCAGGCCTCCACGTCGGCGACGTGGTCGATGAGGACGGTAAGAGCCGCCGGCACGACGTCGCGTGGCGGTTGCAGGCTCGCCTGCCTGTCGGCAGCCAGGCGCCGCACGAGGCGGTACACCGCCGCGGCCTCGTCGACGTCGGCGACCTCGACGAGGAATGCGTCGCGGCCGACGGGCCGAAACCGCAGCCCGCTCACCAGCACGCCACCACGGACACGCCTTCGGCCTCCAGCGCGTGGCGCACCGATCTCGCCAGCGACGCCGCGCCCGCGGTGTCCCCATGGACGCAGATGCTGTCGGCCGCGACGTCCAGCTCGCCGCCGTCGACGCTGACGACGGCGCCCGACCGCATCAGGCGGCGCACGCGGGCTACCACCAGCGCCGGTTCCTCGATGACCGCGCCGGGCACCGAGCGTGCGACCAGGTGGCCGGCCGCATCGTAGGCACGGTCTGCGAAGAACTCACGGCGAACACTCAGTCCAGCCGCGCTCGCCAGGTCGAGGAGGACCGAACCGGGCAGCCCGAGCACCGGGAGGGCGTACGTCGACGCCACCGAGACGACCGCGCGCGCGTGCTCCGGGTCGTGCACGCAGCGGTTGTACAGGGCTCCGTGCGGCTTGAGATAGCGCACGGAGGTCGACGCATCCCGTGCCGCGGCCGCCAGCGCCTCGACCTGCTCGGTCAGGTCGGCCACCAGGTCGGGCTCGGCGATCTCCACGTCGCGACGGCCGAAACCCTCCGCGTCTCGGTACGAGACCTGTGCGCCCACGGCGACGTCGCGCTCGGCGGCCCAGCTGCACAACGTGCGCATGGTCAGCGGGTCGCCGGCATGGAAGCCGCACGCGACGTTCGCCGACGAGATGACGTCGAGCAGCTCGTCGTCGAACCCGAAGCCCTCCCCCACATCGGCGTTGAGGTCGTACCGCGGCTGCATGCAGCCATTGTGGCGTCGCGCCACTGCCAAACAACTGCTTGACGGTCCGGCCGCTGGTACGCAAGACTCCCCAACATGTCTTTGGAGGTCAGTGCCCTGCGGGCCCTCGCGCATCCCCTGCGGCTGCAGATCCTGTCCCTGCTCACCGGCACGGCACTGAGCGCGGCTGAGGTTGCGCGTGAGCTCGGGACGACGCAGGCCAACGCCTCGTACCACCTGCGGGTGCTGGCCGAGGCCGGCGAGGTCGTCACCGCCGGTGAAGAGAAGATCCGCGGCGGTGTCGCCAAGCGCTACCGGCACCCCTGGAGCTCGGCGGCGCAGACTCCGCAGCGAAGCGGTGCCGCCGGGCCTGCGGAGCAGTCGGCGTTCATGCGGGCGCTCGCCGCGGAGCTGCTGCGGCGCAACGGCTTGCGCCACGCCTCGCCGGAGGGCTACCTCAGCGATGCCGAGATGTGGGTCACCCCGGCGGCCTGGTCGGAGGTGTCCGCTCTGGTTCGTCAAGCCTCCGAGCTCATCCACTCCTCGGCAAGCCCACCGAGGACACCAGGCACGATCCACGTCAACCTGGTGGCGGTGCTGTTCCGGATGACCGACGACCCGGCGAGCTCCGAGCCGGCTGCGGACGGCATGTCGTGAGCCTGCCGGACACCCTTGCACCGTTACGTGACCGGCGCTTCGCCTGGTACTTCTCCGGCCGGATGGTGTCGACTGCTGGGTCCGTGATGGCGCCGATAGCGCTTGCCTTCGCGGTCCTCGACCTCACCGGCTCGCCGGGCGCCCTCGGCATCGTCATCGCGGCGCGCAGCATCCCGCAGGTGCTTTTCCTGCTCATCGGTGGGGCGGTGGCCGACCGGTTCTCTCGTTCCGTCGTCATGCAGCTCAGCCACCTGCTGTCGGCCCTGACCCAGGGGCTGGTGGCCGCCCTCCTGCTGACCGGTACGGCCCAGCTGTGGATGGTGATCGCGCTCGAGGCCATGAACGGCGTCGTGTCCGCATTCACCTACCCGGCGATGCAGGGCATCGTGCCTCAGGTCGTGGAGAGGCCCCACCTGCAGCAGGCGAACGCGCTGCTGGGCTTCTCCCGTAACGGGCTGGCCGTTCTCGGACCGACCCTGGGCGCGCTGCTCGTGGTCACCGTCGGCTCCGGGTGGGCCGTCGCGGTCGACGCCGTGACCTGGGCGGTGGCGGCCGGGTTCCTCGCCCGCGTCGGGGTGCCGGCATCGAGACCGACCGGTCTCGGCGAGGCAACGATGTGGCGGGAGGTCGTCGAGGGCTGGTCGGCCTTCACCTCGCTGACCTGGGTATGGGTCGTCGTGGCGAGTGCGTCCGTGCTCAACGCCATCCAGGTGGGGGCACTGAGCACCCTCGGTCCGGTCGTCGCCCAGGACACCATCGGGCGTGCCCAGTGGGGCTGGGTGCTCAGCGCACAGGCGGCCGGCCTCCTGGTGGGGACGTTCGTACTGCTGTGGCTGCGCCTGCGGCATCCGTTGCGCGACGGCATGCTCGGCGTCGCCGTGATCGCCGCACCGATCCTGGTTCTGGGACTCGACCCGGAGGTCGTCCCCCTGGTGGTGCTGTCCTTCCTGGGCGGGTGTGGCATGGAGCTGTTCGGCATCGGCTGGCAGACGGCCCTGCAGGAGCACGTCCCCGAGCGCCTCCTCTCGAGAGTGTCGTCCTACGACGCCCTCGGCTCGTTCGTCGCCGTGCCGGCCGGGGCGGTCGTCTTCGGCCCGCTGGCGGCAGCCTTCGGCGCCGAGCCGGTCCTCGTCGTGTCGGGCATCGTGTTCGCCGCGGTCGCATTCTCGACCCTGCTGTCGAGGTCGGTGCGCGAGCTCGGCCACATACCGGTACCGCGGCCCTGACCCTCGGTCACCCCCCGCTGGTCGCGACCACCCCGATCAGTCGTGCCACGACGTCGGCCATGGCGTCGCGGGCCGACCGCAGGTACGGCCTGGGGTCCGGGCCGGACGAGTCCGCCAGTCCGGCGCGCACGGCGTCGGTGAAGGCGATGTTGAGCTGCGTCCCGACGTTGATCTTCACCAGCCCGGCCCGTACCGCGGCGGACAGCCCGGAGTCGGAGACACCCGACGACCCGTGCAGCACGAGCGGAACCGGAACCACGTCGCGAAGCCTCCGTACGAGGTCGAGGTCGAGCTCGGCCGTCGCGGACGTCATGGCGTGCGACGATCCGACGGCGACGGCCAGTGCGTCGACCCCCGTCTCCTCGACGAACGACGCCGCTTCGCCGGGATCGGTTCGCACGTGTGGCGCGTGGGCGCCGTCCTTGCCGCCGATCTCCCCCAGCTCGGACTCGAGCCAACGCCCCCGGGCGTGCAGGACCGCGGCTGCACGACGCGTCATCGCGACGTTGTCGGCGTAGGGCAGCGTCGAGGCGTCGAACATCACCGATCCGAAGCCGAGGTCGGGTGCCGCCTCGACGAGCTCGAGATCTTCGACGTGGTCGAGGTGCAGGCCGACCTGTACATCGGCGGCCCGGGCCAGGGCGAGGCACGATGCCGCCAGCGGCTCGAGGGCACCGTGGTAGCGCACGGCGTTGTGGCTGATGGCGAGGATCACCGCCCGCTGCGCGCGTTCGGCCCCCTCGACGATGGCCTCGGCGTGCTCGAGGGTGATGGCGTTGAAGGCCGCCACCCCGTACTGGCCGTCGCGGGCGTCCCGTACCAGCGACGACGTCTCCGTCAGCACGTGACCGCCTCGACGACACGAGGAGTGTCGCGGAGCCGCAGAGTAGCCCGTGCCACGGTCGGCTCCTTTGTCGTCGTCTTCATGGTCGTCCTGGTCATCTCGGGCCGACCCTCCCGGTGCCGAGCGAAGCGTTGAGGGGAGGAGCCCCGTCGGCCGAGGGGCCGGGCCGCCGGATCCGGCGGTCATCCCAGCATGGCTCTTCAGAACGTGTCAACAACGGGCGGGCAGCGCGTCCGGGCTACTCCGATGTGGTTGACTCAGAGCCCTCGGGAGACCGCCAGGCACGGTGGAAGGTGACATGGGTTCAGGTACCCGGGCATACCCCGAGGGGACACCGCTCATGACCGGGCTCGTACGACTCCACCGCGCTGCCCTCGTCCTGAGCCGTTCGCACCAAGCCCCGGGGAGCTGAGCCGTGCCGGTGCCCCGACTGCTGGTGGTCGGCGAGCTCAATGCCGACATCGTCGTACAGCTCGACGAAGCGCCCCGGTTCGACGACTTCGAGCATGTTGTCCCGCGGACCGACATCGTCCTCGGGAGCTCGTCGGCCATCATGGCCTGCGGTGCGGCCCGGATGTCGGTACCGACCTCGCTCGTCAGCGTCGTGGGCGACGACCTGCTGGGCCGGTTCGTCGTCGACGAGCTGCGGTCGCGTGACGTCGACACGAGCGCAGTCAGGGTCGATGGCAGCGTCCCGACGGGCTCGTCGACGATCCTCACGCTGCCCGACGGCGACCGTTCGATCCTGACCGCGCTGGGGACGATCGGTCGCGTTCGGGTGGCCGACATCCCGACGGCGCTGCTGGCGCAGTCGGCGCATGTGCACGTCGGCAGCTTCTTCCTGCAGGGCGCGCTGCGTGGCGAGCTGCCGGCGCTGTACCGCGAGTGCCGCGCGCGGGGAGTGAGTACGTCCGTCGACCCCAACCTGGACCCCGCCGGCGAGTGGGGCGCCGGACTCGTGGACGTGCTGCCCGAGGTCGACGTGTTCTTCTGCAACGAGCGGGAGGCCGCCGCGATCTCGGGGTCGCCCGACGTCGAGGCCGCCTGCGCCTGGTTCGCGGAGCGACTGCCGGCCTCCGCGCAGGTCGTCGTCAAACGAGGGTCCCGGGGCGCTGTCGTGGCGGTGTGCAGCGGCGGTCAGGTGACGGCGACGTACGCGGCGTCACCCCCCGCCGCCAGCGCCGGTTCGAGCGGCGGTGACGGAGCCGGCTCGCGGGTCGTCGACACCGCGGACGACACGACCGGCTCCCGCTCCGGCATCGTCGACACCGTTGGCGCCGGGGACAGCCTGGCGGCGGGCTACCTGGCCGCTCGGCTCCGGGGGCTGTCCGTCGAGCAGCAGCTGCAGGTCGGCGTGCGCAACGGCACGGCCAGTACCCGAGCCGCCGGCGGGACCGCCGGTCAGCTGACGTGGCAGCAGGCGACACACCCATAGCCCCCTTCCGCCGAGACGTCACCCACGGCCCGGTTCTGCCGGCGTG
>JAWWPH010000377.1:0-3134 GCA_033850875.1 Nocardioidaceae bacterium
CATGCGGGGAGCCACCGCACCCAGGCTCCTGCTGGAGATGATGTGCGCCCGCATCCTGCTGCCGGGCGTCGACGGCACCGTCGACGGGCTCGGCGCCCGGCTCGACCGGATCGAGCGGCGTCTCTCCGTGGTAGGCGACGCCAGGCCGGTCGGCACCGATGCCGACGGCTCGCGACAACCTGCCGGCCCCGCGGCCGCAGTAGCTTCAGCGACCCCGGCGTCGGCGTCGGTGCCAGGGCCGGTCCCGGCGTCGGACCTGCCCACGACAGGAGAGGTTCGCCAGGCCGCCCAGCCGGCCGAACCAGCACCAACGTCGGCGGCGCCCACCTCGGCCGTACCCCCGTCGGCAACGCCCGCATCGACACCGGCCACGGGCCAGCTGGGCCTGGTGGATGTCCGACAGCTGTGGCCGGGCGTCCTCGACCGGGTCAAGCAGATGCGGCGTTACGCCTGGATCCTGCTGAGCCAGAACGCGCACGTGAAGGATGTCGGCGGCGGTGTCATCACGATCGGGCTCCTCAACGCCGGCGCTCGCGACAGCTTCACCCGCAGCGGAGCCGACGAGATCCTCCACCAGGCGCTCATCGACGAGATCGGTGTCGACTGGCGGGTCGACGCCATCATCGACGGGGCGAGCGACGTCCGCTCGGCCGCGTCGGCGCAGGAGCCGCCGCTGACCGAGCCGCCACCTGCCGACGGGGAGGCCGAAGCCCGGGCGGCGGCCGCCGGGGCTGGAGTCCAGGCCGCGAAGGGTGCGATCCGGCCGACCCGCCCGAAACGGGTCGACCCCGAGCGCAAGGACGCGGAGCAGGCCGCACACGCTGCCGAGGTCGATGACGACGACGATGTGATCGACGACCCGTCGCTGGAGTCACACGAGCTGTTGTCGCGTGAGCTCGGAGCCCGGGTCATCGAGGACATCCGACACGATTCCGTATAGCTCGTCCACCGCCCAGCCGAGGAGGGTGCCATGAACGCCGAAGGAACGCCCGAGGTGCCGTCGCAGGCCCAGATGCCGGGGCTGCCCGACATGCAGTCCCTGCTCGAGCAGGCGACCGCGATGCAGCAGCAGTTGCTGCAGGCCCAGCAGGAGCTGGGCGACGCGAGGGTGACAGGTACCGCCGGCGGCGGCGTGGTCACAGCGACCGTCTCGGGTACCGGTGAGCTGGTGTCGTTGGTGATCGACCCGTCGGTCTGCGATCCCGCCGAGGCCGAGACGCTCGCCGACCTCGTCGTCGCGGCCGTCCACGATGCCACGACGGGCGCCACCCGGCTGGCATCGGATCAGATGTCCGCGTTCACCGGGCCTTTCGGTGACGAAAGCGGGCCTACCGGCAAACTAGGCTTCTAGTCCGGGCCCGGTCCCGGCGCCGATCAGCCGCTCGTGCGGCTCGCGTGCGAGTCGTCTGGAGGAGCAGCGGTGTACGAAGGTGTGGTGCAAGACCTCATCGACGAGCTCGGCAGACTGCCCGGGGTGGGTCCGAAGAGCGCTCAGCGCATCGCCTTCCATATCCTCGCCACCGACTCCGTGGACGTACGCCGCCTGGCGAGCGTGCTCGTCGAGGTCAAGGACAAGGTGCACTTCTGCGTGACCTGCGGCAACGTGGCGGAGGAGGAGCAATGCAGGATATGTCGCGACCCGCGCCGCGACCTCAGCGTCCTGTGCGTGGTCGAGGAGTCCAAGGACGTCGTCGCGATCGAACGCACCCGAGAGTTCCACGGCCGCTACCACGTCCTGGGCGGTGCCATCAGTCCCATCGAGGGGATCGGTCCCGACGAGCTACGGATCCGCGAGCTGATGCAGCGGTTGGCCGACGGGTCCATCGTCGAGGTCATCTTGGCCACCGACCCCAACCTCGAAGGCGAGGCGACTGCGACGTACCTCACCCGGCTGCTGCGGCCGATGGGCCTCAGAGTCACCCGACTTGCGAGCGGGCTGCCAGTCGGAGGAGATTTGGAGTACGCCGACGAGGTAACGCTGGGTCGGGCCTTCGAGGGAAGACGGGCAGTAGATGACTGACGACGCGGTCGAGCTGACGAGCGAGTTCGAGGACCTCGCTCAGGCTGTCGCCGACCAGAGCGCCACGTTCCTCCTCGCTCTCCGCGAGATCGCCGTCGAGGGCGACCGCGCGACGGCGGTTCCGCTGCTGCTGCTCGAGGTCAGCCAGCTGCTCTTCGCCGGCGCCCGCCTGGGAGTGCAGGTCGACTTCGTGCCCCGAGAGGAGTTCGAGCCCGACGCGGGTCCCGACCCCGACCTCGACATCATGCGGGAGCGGCTGGCGGTGCTCCTGGAGGGCGTCGACGACTTCACCGAGGTGTTCGACCCGTACATCGACCCGCCGGAGCTGGTCTCGTCGCGGCTGTCCGACGACCTGGCCGACATCGCGTCCAGCGTCGCGCACGGGCTGCAGCACTACCGTGCGGGCTCGACGGAGGAAGCCCTGTGGTGGTGGCAGTTCTCCTATGTCTCGAGCTGGGGTGCCGAGGCCAGCGCGTCGTTGCGTGCCCTCCAGTCGGTCATCGCCCACGACCGCCTCGACGCCGCGGAGATCGGCGAGATCGAGGCCGCCCGGGTGGCGGCCGCCGAGGACATCTGAGCGGTCCGTACGCCGCTGACAGTAGGTGGAACGAGCCGGCTCTCGGGCGCTGGCGTCGGTAGACTGACGCGGCCAGGGGCGACTTGTCGACGTCGAGGACATGAAGGAGCACCACCCTCATGGGCATCGTCGTACAGAAGTACGGAGGCTCCTCCGTCGCCGACGCCGCCGGGATCAAGCGCGTCGCGCAGCGGATCGTCGCGACGAAGAAGGAAGGCCACGACGTCTGCGTCGTCGTCTCGGCCATGGGTGACACGACGGACGAGCTGCTGAGCCTCGCCGAGCAGATCTCGCCGCTGCCACCCGGTCGCGAGCTCGACATGCTCCTCACCGCGGGCGAGCGCATCTCGATGGCTCTGCTGGCCATGGCCATCGCCAACCTCGGTCAGCGCGCACGCTCGTTCACGGGAAGCCAGGCAGGGGTGATCACCGACTCCGCGCACGGTCGCGCCAAGATCATCGACGTAACGCCGGGGCGGATCGAGGATGCACTCGCGGTAGGCGACATCGCCATCGTCGCGGGGTTCCAGGGTGTGT
>JAWWPH010000388.1:0-3796 GCA_033850875.1 Nocardioidaceae bacterium
CGAGCTGTGAGCGCTGCACGGACCTTACCCATCGATCCGGTGGCGATGAATCCGTGCCTCGCGAGCTTGAGCGCCACGGTCACCATGATCGCGGCGCCGGTGGGCATCGTGATCGGGGGGTACATCCAGAACTGCGACTCGATGATGACCTTCGTGGCGTCCACGCGACCCATCGACCGGTTCATGTCCCACAGCGCCCGAGACCAGATCTCTCCGCCCATGTGGGGATCGGCCGGATCGAGGTCGGCAGGGTAGGTCTTCGCGGTGTCCGTACGTCGAAGACAGTGAACGGGCCCGCTCGTGTACGAGGTGGCGTCCCAGTCGGCGATGCACGCGGTGGCGGGGACGGAGGGTCCTTTCGGCTGGGTCGGCTGGCTCATCGTGACAGCCATGTAGTCGCCGAAACCCTCTCCCATGGCGCGTCCCTGGTTCCTCGTCCCGAAGTCGAGCACCTGGTCGGACTGGATGGCGTGCCCGTACTCATGCCACACCACCTCGGGGTCCTCTGCGTCGTCGACGCCACCGCGACCGAGGGAGATCTGGTCGTTCTGCGGGGTGAAGTAGGAGTTGTCCTCGCTGAACGCGTCGGTGAGGATTCGTTGGGGTGATGCGTTCACGTCGTGGAAGCCGAGCCTCTGCAGGAAGGTCTGCTCCCTGGTGGCGGCGTAGTACGCCTCGGTCTGCTCGAACCTGTTGTCGCTGCGGTTGAATCGGTAGGTGTTCGTCGCCGAATGAGCGACCTTGGGGTTGATGATCCTGGCGTAGCGACCCGACAGCGTGTGACTGTGGTCGAGGTCGACCAGCCTCACCGGTGTATAGGCCGTGACCGGCACGGCACTGGCGGCGTCGTTGTGGTCCTTGAGGGTCTCGTTGCGAAGAGCCACGACCGGGTTGGGGTCGAACACGCGCCCGGCTCCGGTGACGGGAGGCAGTGGGGCGTTGCGCGCTTTGTCTGCCACCTGGACGGTCTGGAGGACGTGCCCGTCGGCTGCGTCGACATAGGACGTGCGCGCGCCTCGGCCGTCGGCAGTGCTGACAGCGTAGACGAGTCGCGCACCCGTGCGCTGTCTGCTGGCGGGCAGGACCCAGAGACCGGTCTTGACGACATCCGCTGTGGACGTCTTGGCCCGTGCTGCCGCGGCCGCCACGGCCCGCGCCGCGCTGATCCTGGGGACGTCGTCGCTGAGCGGGCCGACCTGCTTCCTGCCGTCCCAGTGAGTGGTGCGCTTCGTGAACTTGTCGTAGTGGGTCGCGTACCAACCGCCGACAACGAAGTGACCGTTCGCCACCTGGCGATACCAGCGGTGTACTCCGAGCAGTGAGCTTCTCGTGCGCACCAGCTTGACGTTCTTCGGAACCCCGAGCTTCGGCGAGGGGAGGCGTCGGGCGTTCGGGTGACCGGCGACCCGAGTCGCGGCAGGCGAGGCCGGTGAGGGCAATCCGGCTCCCGCCATGGCCACGACGGCCACGCTCACCGCCAACGTGGTGGCGCGTGCTCGTCTCGTGCGGATCTGCGGGACCACCAGCATGTTTGCTCCTTGGCGCCGACTGAGGACGTCGGCTACCCCGAAGCCCCGATAGTGCCGAACGGCTTGCCGTCCGTGTCGAGCAGTCTAGGAGCCGAACGCGTCTCGAGACGCTTGACCTCGCGATTTCCCTTCCGCAGCGCGTGTCGGCGGAGGCCGCGCCGGGCCGGAGGTAGCGCGGTAGCGACAGGTGACAGGTCGGGTCACGGCACTGCGTGGCGGTCATGTCTCGGGTGTGGTGCTTCTGGTCTGGCGCTCGATGACCCAGCTTTCGTGCGTGGGGTCGCGCGACGTGACTGGGGGACGCGGCGGACCGCGAGCGCGGTCACCGGGTCTTCGGTGCGCGGCTGAGGGACGACTCCACGCCAGCTCCTCGGGTTAGCCGGATGCCCACCGCCTGGGCAGCCGCGACTCACGCGGCACACGTGTGGCCCCGCCCCCTCCCTCGACGGTGGGGCATCGATTCCGCTTGCTGAGCAAGGTGCACGCCAACGAACATGTGGCATGGCCTTGGACATTCCACTGACCGAGTTCGACGCCGACTCCGCGGCGTTGATCGAACCAGAACCCGTGTCCACGTCGGGTGAGATTCCAAAGCATGCGGTCATCTGCTTCTTCCGCGACGTCATCGACGAGGTGTGCGGGGATGGCCGGGCCCAAGTCGTTGCGACCTTCACATGGGAGCACGGAAGCCATCAGCTGTTCAGCCTGCAGGTGGGTGACCGTCGGGTGGCGGTGTTCCATCCCGGCGTCGGCGCGCCGCTGGCCTGCGGCCTGCTCGAGCAGGTGATCGCTACAGGCTGCCAAAAGTTCGTGGCGTGCGGCGGTGCAGGTGCCGTGGTCCCCGGCCTGGCGCTGGGACACGTTGTCGTCCCGGACAGCGCGGTTCGCGACGAGGGAACGTCCTACCACTACCTGCCTCCCAGTCGCGAGGTCAGCGCGGACCGAGCCGCGACGGCCGTGCTCTGCGCCGTGCTCACCGAAGCAGCTGTGCCCTACACGGTCGGCAAGACATGGACCACTGACGCGCCCTACCGCGAGACGCGAGCGAAGGTTGCCGCACGGCGTCGGGAAGGGTGCATCACGGTCGAGATGGAGACCGCAGCCTTCTTTGCCGTCGCACGCCATCGCGCCGTGACGTTCGGGCAGTACCTCTACGCCGGCGACGACGTCAGCGGCGAGACGTGGGACCACCGTCACTGGCAGACGTCCGCGGCTCGCCGCGACCTGTTCTGGCTGTCGGTCGAAGCAGTCCTGAGGTTCTCGTAGCCACCGCACGGCACAGGGCGCAGCAATGCGCAGGCGGCGGCGATGGTCGCAGGCAGGTGCTGGGCCCGGTTGAGCGCGACAGGGAAGCTTCGTGGGCGGGCCTGGCTGCCCCGCTCGGGGCGTAAGCAGCCGGTCACATCGCCGCCTCGTGGTACGGGGTTGCGGGCACGTGTGCCCCTGTGGCGCGGCTCGACACCTCAGATCAGGCGTCACGCGTGCGTCGGTCCCAACCTGCGGATCTTGGGCCGCCTGTCGTGCTCAGTCGTCGGTGACCAGGACGGCACTGGCTTGTTTGACCGGCAGTGCGGTCGGAGCTCCGCGGATGGTGATGGGCTGCGGGATGGCGGTCCAGGCGGTCCCGTCGACGCGGTAGCGGCCGGTGTACGTGACGTCGACGCTGAGGGCCAGATCGTGCTCGGGTTCGGTGGCATGCCGGTAGGTGTGGGTGACGTCACGGGAGGGGTAGGGCAGACCGGGGGTCTCGGTGGTCTGCGAGGTGCCGTCTCCCCAGTGCCAGGTGTAGTGCGTGGGGTGGATCGCCACGTCGACGCTGTAGCCGAGGATGGTGAGCACCCGGTCGAGCCGGTGGGGTCGGGTGTAGAAGGTGGTTTCGAGGTTCACGAGGGTGAAGTGCGGGGCGTGGATGTCGCCTGCTGGGATACCGACGCGGCGAACGGCGTCCACGACGTCGACCCACCCGACCTGTCGCCGTACCGCTCCCGCGTCACTGGGCGCTCGACATTCGAAGTGGTCAATCGTCCATCCTTGCCGCAAGGGGTCACCGGCAGCCGATCGGGTCTGTCGCAGCCAGAGGGCCATCTGGATTTGGTTCCTGTGAGGGCATGAATGCGCCTGGGGGCAAGACTGACTGGCGCTTCCCGCGATTGACGGATTCGCCGCTGCGCAGGCAGGTAACCATTCCGCCGAGTAAGCGCTCAAGTTTGATGTGTTGGCCGTGCCTTCGGTTTGAGGGCTGCCTGGCGAATCGGAGTGTCCATACT
>JAWWPH010000460.1:0-2986 GCA_033850875.1 Nocardioidaceae bacterium
GGAGCGTTGGTGCTGGCGGAGGTCGTTCGGCGCACCCGGCTCGACACGGTCGTCGCCTCCGAGCACGACATCCTCGACGGTGTGGCATGGTCACTGGCGTGACCGGCGACGGCCGGGGCCTACCGCATCCCCTCACCGGACAGCTGTTCGACAGTCCGGTACCGGCGGGGACGGGGTGGCCCGAGGATCTTGCGACCGCGCGGACGCCGGTGTGCACGGACCGTACCGAGGTGGTGCGACGAGCCTCCGCGGCGGCTGAACTCACCCAGATCGACGCGGAGAGCTCCGTGTGCCGTGCCTGTCCGCGGCTCGTCGACTGGCGTGAGGCGGTGGCCGTGGAGAAGCGTCGGTCATTCGCCAGCGAGCCGTACTGGGGGCGACCGGTCACCGGTTGGGGCGACGAGTCGCCGCGGGTGGTGGTGCTGGGCTTGGCACCCGCGGCACACGGCGGCAACCGTACCGGGCGGATCTTCACCGGCGACCGCTCCGGGGACTGGCTGTTCGCCTCGCTGCACCGCGTGGGTCTGGCCGCGAGAGCCGAGAGCCTGCACGCGGGTGACGGCCAGCGGCTGATCGGCACGCGGATGATCGCCAGCGTCCGGTGCGCCCCGCCCGACAACCGACCGACGATCGAGGAACGCGACACGTGCTCGGCGTGGCTGGACGCGGAGCTGCGGCTGGTCCTGCCTGCAGTGCGTGCCGTGGTCTGCCTCGGTCTGTTCGCCTGGGAGGCCATGCTGCGTGCCGCGACCCGGCACGGCTACGCAGTGCCGAGACCCCGCCCGAGGTTCGGCCACGGTGCGCGTGTGCAGCTGCCTGCGTCGGAGGGCAGCGCGCGGCCCCTCGTCGTACTCGGTTGCTACCACCCGAGCCAGCAGAACACGTTCACCGGCAAGCTGACCGAGCCCATGCTCGACGCGGTCCTCGGGGAGGCGGCCCGACTGGCGTACGCATGACGGCTCGCCGGGTGCGTGCGCACGGCCGGGCCCCGCCGCCCGCGCTCCTAGACTGTTGCGCGGAGGCCCCCGTATCCCAACGGCAGAGGACGCACCCTTAAAAGGCGCTCAGTGTGGGTTCGAGTCCCACCGGGGGCACTTCAAGCGATTTGGGCGAGAGGAGCGAGCGCTCTCGCTCGATCTCAAGCCGATTGAGCTTGTTGACGAATGACAACGGGGCGGCGAGTGGGTTTGAATCATCTCCCACGAGGAGCACTTCAAGAACGCTAGGTCGCCGTACCCGCCCGTAAGGGGCTCAAGCGGCTGCGGTGCCGCCCGCGGTGCTAGGCGTCGCCGCCTGCGCCCGGCGGGGGTTGGCTCCCGGTCCACGCGCCCGACGTCTTGGGCAGGAGGCGACGCCAATCGGTCTTTCCGCATCGCATGCACTTCGCATACGTGTCGCGATCGGGCGTCTCAACCGCTTGCCAATCATGCCGGCCAACCAAGCAACGCCAATGTATTGCCATGGGCTTCTACTCCTTCCGCACCGGTTCGGCCGCCACCCATTCGAGCTCCCAGCGCCATCGGCGAGACGAAGTCCCGAACGTTTGGCCGCGCCTGCAGTCCCTGCTGCTCTCAGCTCGCGAAGCGCCTCAGCCGTCCGTCCTACCGTCCGCTGTGGCTATATCCCCCCAGACACACCAAAGCCGCCCGCGCCCATCGTTTTGCTACCGGGAACCCCGATACCGGTTTCACCCTTGGTGAAGCGGCCCCCGTCCCGCTTACCGCAGTGGGTGCATTCACCGTAGACGTCACCTTCGGTGGATTCTCGCTTGACCCAGGCGTGCCGACCGAGCCAGCAATGTGCTCTCTTGGCCATGACTCCTCCCTCTCGCCAGTGTGCTCCGCACCCAACGAACCGTCCAGAAAACGTGTCGTGCCTCACCGTCGAGTCAGCGGCCGTCACGACGGACGAGACTTCCGTCAGGAGCCCACCTGGTCGACAAGGGAACCTACGTCGGCGATTTCCCATGCTTCGCAGATCTTGCCGTCGCGGACGTGGCAGATGACCGCCTGATCCATGCGAAAGGATCGGCCTGTTCCTGGCACGCCGGCGAAGGGGTGGCGGAGCGTCCCGGTGACGATGACACGCGCCGCTTCAACGCTGCCCTGGGTCACGACTTCTTGGACGGCGTGGTGGAGGTCGGGCATCGCCGCCACGGCGTCGCGCCAGATCTGCTTCTCTGATGCGAGGTTCTCGGTGGAGAGCCCTCGAGGAGCATGGACGACGACGTCGCTATGGAGGAGGTCGTCAAAAGCCTCGACGTCCCCCGCGTCGCCGGCAGACAGCCAGCGGGCAATCAGGGACGCAGTGTGCTCCACGCACCCATTGTCTCCTGTTCCGGCGTCATAGTGGCGCTCCGGAGAGCGGTCGAAGCGACGACAACATGGCGGCGAAGGCTGGTTTGGGAGCCCTGCACGTCCTTGGACGACCGGCATCGAGGCGTTGTGCTTGGTCTCGCCGAGGCTCCTGGATGCCGCCCGAGCCGTACCTCCGTCAGTCGGGCCCCAATGTCCCGTCCGGCAGACGGAGTGAGCACCAGCCCCCACACTGGACAGATGGTGACGATTCGTAATCATTCGATCACACTGCGTTGGAGGCTTCTCGCAAGCTGTGTCCTGCTGATAGGGCTCTGCGTGGGGTGGAGCACGGCATCGGGGGTGGCGGTCACGCCCCCGCCGGCCAACGGCTACTACACCCTCAAGGCGCCGGGCGCCGCGCTGCCGTCAGCAGCCACCTGTGCCAACCAGATCGCGGCCCACCACTCGGCCTGGGAGCCACGCCCGAGCAATGCCAAGGCGAACTCCACCATGCCCAACGTGACCAAGGTCCACGAGTCGTTCGCATCGCGACCACGCAGCACCTACGGAACCTACGATCCTCGCTGGGACTCCTACCTGCTGGCCCGGGTCACCGGCCACTACACCGGGACGACCGACGAGATCATCCAATGGGCGGCCTGCAAGTGGGGACTGCCCGACAACCTGCT
>JAWWPH010000472.1:0-4455 GCA_033850875.1 Nocardioidaceae bacterium
CGCGTCGGTGCGCATGCGGATGTGCTTCTCGTAGCCGAGGCCGCCGCGGAACTGGCCCGCGCCGCCGGAGTCGAGGGCGAGCCCGAGCCGTTCGACGATGAGCGGGAAGCGCGACTCGGTGAACTCGCTCGGCAGGTTCCGCGAGTCGGGTACGACGTGGATGGTGTCCTCGCCGTCGGCGTAGTACCGGCCGCCGCTGCCGCCACCGAGCACCTCGCGCATCAGGTACGGCTCGCCCGCGTCGTCCTCGCCGTACACGCCGGTGTAGCGGATCGTCTCCTGGTCGGCCGGCATCCGGCCGTCGACGGCCTTCGCGACGACCCCGGCGAGCACGCCGAGCAGCCGCAGGATCACGAAGGTGCGCGCGTTCGTCGGTGCCGGGAACACGGGCGTCAGCAGTGTGCCGGGCGGCGGGAAGCGCATCTCGATCAGGGGGACGACGCCCTCGTTGACATCGAGCTCCGCCATCCGCTCCGGACTGTCGGCGAGGTTGCGCAGGATGGGTGCCAGCCACTTCTTGAGGAAGTTGCCGTCGGCGTAGTCGCCGCAGTGGTTGATCGGGCCCTTCGCCTGCGGTCCGGTGCCGTCGAAGTCGAGAACGAGCCGGCCGCCGTCGTCCGGCAGCTTCGTCAAGGTGATCCGCTGCGTGTGCAGCCTCGGCTCGTCGACCCCGTCGTGCTCGGCGTAGTCCTCCCAGACGTACGAGCCGTCGGGGATCTTCGCGAGTATCTCGCGCCGGAACGTGGCGGTCGTCGTGTCCACGATCGCGTCGAAGCACGCCTCCACCTGCTCCAAGCCGTAGCGCACGAACAGCTCCGACATCCGCTGCGCGCCCATCAGGCAGGCCGCGCACTCCGCGTCGAGGTCCGCCGCGAGCGACTCGGGCGTCCGTGAGTTGCGGGTCATGATCGCGAGCGCCTGCCGGCACGGCACGCCCGCGTCCCAGAGCTTGATGGGCGGGACCATCAGCCCCTCCTCGAACACCGACGTCGCGTGCGACGGCATCGAGCCGGGCACCGAGCCGCCGATGTCGTCGTGGTGGCCGAAGGCCTGCACGAAGGCGACCACCCGTACGCCGTCGCCATCGGCGGCGAACACCGGCGCCGTCACGCAGAGGTCGGGAAGGTGCCCGATCCCGCCCTCGGACAGGTACACGTCGTTGTGGAAGAACACGTCGCCAGGGCGCATCGTGTCGATCGGGTGGTCGCGCACCACCGGGTGGACGAGCGCGGAGTAGGAGCGCCCGGTCAGCTTGCGGAGCCGCCGGTCGTGGATGCCGGCGCGGTAGTCGTGCGCATCGCGGATCATCGGCGAGCGCGACGTCCGCCCGATGGCCGTCTCGACCTCCGTCTCGACCGACGCCAGGTACCCCCGGACGATCTCGACCAGGACCGGGTCGACCGGTTCGGCGGTCACGAGACGCCCCTTCCGATCACCAGGTTGCCGAACTCGTCGACGCGGGCGGCGAAGCCCGGGTGCAGCGGCACGGTCGACGAGAACTCCTCGACCACCGCCGGTCCGGTCACCTCGTCGCCGTGTCCCAGCCGGCTGCGCTCGTAGCACGCGGTCTCGACCCAGTCGTCGAAGTACACCTTGCGCGTACCGAGGAGTGCCGACTCGGCGCCCGCCCCGGCGCCGATCCGCCGGAGCTCGGGCTTGCGGATCGGACCGACCCCGCTAACGCGCAGGTTGACCCACTCCACCTCCTGCCGCTCGTCGTCACGGAAGTCGTAGCCGTACAGCCGGCGGTGCTCGTCGTGGAACGCGCCCGCAGCCCTGTCGACGGCTTCGGCGGTCAGGGCGCGCGACGCCAGGTCGACTCGTACCTCGAACGCCTGCCCGACGTAGCGCAGGTCGGCCGTCACCTCGAAACGGCGCGACCCGGCGGCGAACCCCTCGCGCTCGAGCGCCGCGTCCGCGCGGGCGGTCAGGTCGTCGACCACCCTTTGCAGCGTGGCGACGTCGAGCCGCGAGTGGCGGGTGACGGCGGTCTGCACGTAGTCGTTGCGCACGTCGACGGTCAGCAGCCCGTACGCCGAGAGGTTGCCCGGGTCGCGCGGTACGAGGACCCCTCGCAGCCCAAGGATGTCGACCAGCCGGCATGCCAGCAGTGAGCCGCTGCCGCCGAAGGTCACCAGGTGGAAGTCGCGGACGTCGAGGCCGCGCTTGACCGTGATCTGGCGCAGGGCGTTCGCCTGGTTCCACGCCGAGATCTCCAGGACGCCTGCCGCCGCCGCCTCGAAGCCGAGGCCGAGCCGCTCGGCGAGCCGGTCGACACCGCGCCGGGCGAGCTCGACGTCCAGCGGCACCTCCCCTCCGAGCAGGTACGGCGGGATCCGGCCGAGCACGAGGTGCGCGTCGGTGATCGTCGGCTCCGCGCCGCCGGTGCCGTAGCACATGGGGCCCGGGTCGGCTCCCGCCGAGCGGGGCCCGACCTTCAGCGCGCCCTCCGGGGCGACCTCCGCGACCGAGCCGCCGCCCGCGCCCACGGTGACGACGTCGATCATCGCGACCTTGCTGGGGAAGCCTCCCACGGACCCCTCCGTGGTCAGCGCCGCCCGCCCGTCGACCACGACGGTGACGTCGGTCGACGTACCGCCCCCGTCGCAGGTGACCACGGACGGGTACCCTGCGGCCCGCGCGACGACCGCCGCCCCGAGGGCTCCGGCCGCCGGACCGGACAGGACCGTCGTGATCGGCTGGTGCACCACCTCGTCCGCGGAGAGCACGCCCCCGTTCGACTTCATCACGTAGAACGGCACGCGACGCGTCGTCGAGGAGCCCGCGGTCGCGTAGGCGTCGAGGCGACGCGTGATGTTCGCGACGTAGCCCCGGATCGCCGGCTTGACGGCGGCGTCGACGAGCGTGGTGACCGCCCGCTCGTACTCGCGGTACTCGCGCAGCACGTCGGACGAGATCGACACGACGGCGTCGGGGTGTACGCGCTCGATCACCTCCCGCATGGCGAGCTCGTGCTCCGGGTTCGCATACGAGTGCAGGAGGCAGACGCCGATGCAGTCGATCCCGGCGTCGCGGAAGTACGTCGCGGCCGCCACCGCCGACTCCTCGTCGAACGGCCGGATCTGCGAGCCGTCGTACGCCAGTCGGCCCCCGACCGTCCGCACTCGGTCGGCGGGCACGATGCGCGGCGGCTTCACCCAGAAGTACGAGTTGCCGTATCCGTCAGGCACCGACTGGCGGGCGATCTCGAGCAGGTGCCGGTAGCCCTCGGTCGTGACGAACCCGAGGTCCTCCAGCTTGCCCTCGAGGAGCCGGTTCGTCGCCACGGTGGTCCCGTGCGAGACGGCCGTCACCGCGTCCGCGGCCACCTCGAGCTGCGCCAGCACCTTGTCGACGCCGGCCATGAACCCGACCGACGGGTCGGTGGGCGTCGACGGCGTCTTGGTGACGGCGAGCTCGCCGGTGTCCTCGTCGACGGCGACGACGTCGGTGAAGGTCCCGCCGGTGTCGATGCCGATGCGGATCCGGCGGATCACGGAGCCCGGTGCGGCTTCGGCTCACCGGCGCGGTGGTAGCCGAACGACGTCCAGGCCGGCTCGGCCAGCGTGTGGAGGTGGTTCTTGATCAGCGCCAGGTTGCGGTCGGCGAGGTGGTCGAAGCCCTGCGGCACGCTGGAGCCGGGTGTCAGCGAGGCAAGCGCCTCGTCAGGGTCGAGCCGCGCGGTCACCCACTGCTCGAAGCTCGAGCCGCGGGCGACGACCTCCGCCACCGGTGTCACGATCATCGAGTTGCCGAAGTAGATCGCGCCGGCGGGGTCGATGCCGGTGGCGTTCGCGCCGATGACGAAGACGTGGTTGTCGTAGGCGCGGGCGCGGTTCGTCAGCTCCCAGATGTCGGCGCTTCGCAGCAGCGCGGACGGGCGGGCGATGACCTCGGCGCCCTGGATCGCGCTGATGCGCGACAGCTCCGGATAGTCGCCGTCGAAGCAGATGATGAGCGCGATGCGCCCGAGCTCGGTGTCGACCACGCAGGTGTCGTCGCCGGGGGTCACCCAGCCGCCGCCGGTGACGATCTCGGTACAGAACGGGTGGGTCTTGTGGTACACGCCCAGGAGGTCGCCGGCCGGGCCGGCCAGCGCTGCGGAGTTGTACACGACGCCGCGGTCGCGCCCACGCTCGTACGCCCCGTAGACGAGGTGGACGCCGAGCTCGGCGGCCGCCTCGTCGAGCGGCTTCGTCTGGGTGCCCGGCAGCTCGTCGACGAGGTCCCAGAGCTTCTCGGGACCGACCCCGGGCGAGAAGCCGGTCGTACACGTCTCGGGGAGCACGATGAGCTCGGCGCCCGTCTCCTCCGAGCACCTGCGCACCCAGTCGACACAGTGGGCGACGTTGGCCTCGATGGTCGCCGCGCTGAGCGGTGCGGCGATCGGCTGCACCTGAAGGGCGGCCGCGGTGAAGGCTCTCATCGGTGTCTCCTCGTCGTCGGTGTCATAGC
>JAWWPH010000493.1:0-5346 GCA_033850875.1 Nocardioidaceae bacterium
GGGCTGCCCAGGCGGCGACGCCCTGCTCGACCGGCACGAACCCGGTTAGGAGCGCCATCGTGTCCGGGGCGGGGCGGATCGACACCCTGCGGTCGCTCCGGGCGGTCCGGCCCCGCCGCAGCGCCGACCCCGGATCCACCCCGATCGCGGCCCGCCGAGCCGCCGCCTCCGCCTGCCGTGGACTCAACGCCGCCAGGGCACCGGCGAGCTGTTCGTCCACCACCGCCCGGTCCTGCGCTGTCAGCGCGTCGGTCTCGTGGGCCACGATGGTGGCCACCCAGGCACTGATCTCTCCCCGGGCCAACAGGGCGTACGTCGACGGCAGCTGACCGACGAGCGCCCGCGCCAGCCCCATCCGGCGGGCACCGGTCACCGGTGACACCCGGCACGCCAACGCCACCTGCTCCGCGACCCCCACCCCCACCCGACGCGCCGGCACCCCCGCCCGCCGCTGCCCCGCCTCCTGCGAGTCGGCGAACCGGGCCAACTCCACGGCCTGCGCCGCGAACGCCGCCGCCTGCAACCGCTCCAACACCGCAATCCGGTCCACCCGCACCGCATCACTCACATCAGAGCCAACCGGCGCCGACGCCATCCGACCCAGCGACTCCACCATCGCCTCCAGCTCGCCGGTCGACGCGTCATCGGGACCAGACGCGACCTCCGCCGGCCCGACCGTCCACACCGGCCCCGCCAACCCCCCACCAATCACCCGCATACCGGCAAACTAGCCCTAACAACCGACAGTGCACCGCCCGCGGAACCGGTTGTGCACAGCCCGGTCGAGCCCCGCCAAAAGGGCCGAGGCTTCCGTGTGAGAGCGGTCGCTCGCAGCGTTGCGGAGTCAGGTCTGCAGCGGGTAACCGAGCCCGTGGTCCAGCGGCTCCTCGGTCGCCATCCCACGCTGGAGCACCCCCCGCACGGTGCGCTGCGTCATGGCGAAATGGCTCTCCGCGACCCGACCCGCTCGCTCGACGTCGCCCTCGACGACCGCGTCGACGAGTGCCTGGTGCTCAGCGAGCGCACGGTCGAACACATCCCGGCTGTACGGCTCGATCGGGATCCCGGCGGTGATGGTCGCGAGCAGCCTCCGCGAGAGGACCGCGACCTCCTTGTTGCCGGTAGCGGCCGTCACCGCGTCGTGGATAGCCGTGTCGGCGACGTGCTCGTCCTGGGGCGTCACCGCCCGGGCGAACCGCTCCAGGGCCCGGTGCAGCGCCTCGATGTCGTGGTCGGTACGCCGCTCGGCTGCAGTGCGAGCGACCATTCCCTCCACGAGCCCGCGCAGGTCGAAGAGCTCTTCCAGGTGCGACCATCGCGCCCCGAGGGTACGCGCGACGGCGTCTGCGGAGCGTCCCGACCAGTCGTTGCGTACGAACGCCCCACCGGCCCGGCCTCTGCGTACCTCCACCACCCCCGCGGAACGCAACCGGCCCACGGCCGCATGGACGGTGGACCGGCTCACGCCGAGCATTGACACGAGCGCCCGCTCGACCGGAAGTCGCTCACCCGGTACGAACTCGCCGAGGGCGATCGCGGTCAGCAGGCGGTCGGCCACCTCGTCGACGGCAGTCGACATCTCCAGCGGACGCGAGAGGGTTCCGGTCGCCGGCACCTCTCGCGCCCGCTCCTCGAGACGCCCGACGTCCCGCGAGCGAGTCTGCGTCGACATGCCGTCCCCTTGCACCGTGCGGCGCGGTCACCAGCACCGTTTGTGAACCGCAAGTTACAGGTGAAAACGTTATGTGGAAAGGCTTGCCCCCGAGACCATTTGTGTACGAGGCTAGCCGTCGCGCCGCGCCGGAGACTTTCGCGCGGCATCGGGTCGACGTCGGCAGGAGCACCGTGGCAATTCCTGAGGCAACCAGCACCGGCATGCTGGACTTCCGCGACTGGCAGACCTGGTACCGGGTCACCGGCGACCTCGCCAGCGCGACCAGGACCCCCGTCGTGGTGCTGCACGGAGGTCCGGGTGCCACGCACAACTACACCTTGCGGATGGCACGGCTCGTCGAGCAGGGCTGGCCGGTGATCCACTACGACCAGCTGGGTGCCGGTCTGTCGACGCACCTGCCCGAGAAGGGCCCGGACTTCTGGACCGTCGACCTCTTCCTCGACGAGCTCGACAACCTGCTCAGCCGGCTCGGCATCCGCGACGACTACTTCGTCATCGGTCAGTCGTGGGGTGGGATGCTGGGCGCCGAGCACGCCATCCGCCAGCCGTCCGGCCTTCGCAGCCTGGTGATCGCCGACTCGCCGGCGTCGATGGAGCTGTGGGTCTCGGAGGCCAACCGGCTCCGGGACGACCTGCCCCCGGAGGTGCAGAAGGTCCTGCTGCAGCACGAAGAGGCGGGCACCACCGACAGCGACGAGTACGCCGAGGCCGAGAAGTCCTTCTACGACCGGCACGTCTGCCGGATCGTACCGAACCCGGCTGAGGTCACCGAGAGCTTCGACAACATCGCCAAGGATCCCACCGTGTACCACACGATGAACGGACCCAGCGAGTTCCACGTCATCGGGACTCTGCGCGACTGGACCGTCGTCGACCGCGTCTCGAGCATCACTGCTCCGACCCTGCTGGTGTCCGGCGCCCATGACGAGGCGACGCCTGCCACGATGCAACCCTTCATGGACGGCATCCCCGATGTGCGGTGGGAGATCTTCGCCGAGTCCAGCCACATGCCGCACGTCGAGGAGGAAGACCGCTTCCTCTCCGTCGTCGGCGAATTCCTGCGGAGCCACGAGTGAAAGAGGCCTCATGAGATCCCGACGTACTTCCCTGGTCGTCCTCGGCGCCGCCTTGGCGCTGGTCACCTCAGCCTGCGGCGGCGGTGGTTCGGACTCGACCTCCAGCAGCGGCGGGTCCGGGGGCCAGACGAGCTCGTCGGGGGCCCCGGCGACCTTCGAGTCACAGCACAAGGGAGGGACGCTGCACCTGGTGGCCAAGTCGGCGGGCGGCAGCCTCGACCCGATGGTCAACTACACCCTCCAGTACTGGCAGCTCTACCAGGCCACGTACGACGGACTGCTCGCCTTCACCAAGAAGACGGGACAGGCGTCGTTCAACGTGGTGCCCGACCTCGCCGAGGCGATGCCAAAGGTCAGCAACGGCGGCAAGACCTACACCTTCAAGCTGCGCAAGGGGATCAAGTTCTCCGACGGATCACCGGTGACCACCGATGACGTCGTCGCGTCGTTCGAGCGCATCTTCAAGGTCTCGAGCCCGACAGCCGGCACGTTCTACAACGGCATTGTCGGCGCGTCCACATGCTTGAAGACGCCGGCGACCTGCACGCTCCCCAAGGGCGTCATCGGCAACTCCAAGACGAACACGGTGACGATCAACCTGGTGGAGCCCGACCCGGAGTTCCCGTACAAGGTCGCGGTCCCGCATGCCTCCATCCTGCCGAAGTCGTCGCCTCCGAAGGACGCCGGCACAAAGCCGATCCCCACGACCGGCCCGTACAAGTTCGCCTCGTACGACCCGAACCGCGAGCTGAAGATGGTGCGCAACCCCTACTTCAAGGAGTGGTCACACGCCGCGCAGCCGCAGGGGTACCCCGACTCCATCATCGAGACGTTCGGTCTCACGGTGGAGGCGGAGGTAACGGCCGTCGAGAACGGGCAGGCAGACTGGATGTTCGACCCACCCCCGGCCGACCGGCTCAACGAGATCGGTACGAAGTACGCGTCGCAGGCCCACGTCAACACACTGACGGCGTTCTGGTACGCCCCGATGAACGTCAACCTCGCACCCTTCAACAACCTGAAGGCGCGGCAGGCCGTCAACTGGGCCATCGACCGCAACGCGATCGTCAGGCTCTACGGAGGCAGCAACCTCGCTGCCCCGGTGTGCACGATTCTTCCCCCCGGGTTCCCCGGACATGTCGACTCCTGCGACTACACCAAGGGCGGCGGGACCACGTGGAAGGCACCTGACCTGGCGAAGGCCAAGCAGCTCGTGCAGGAGTCCGGAACCGCGGGCGCAAAGGTCGGAATCGTCGTCTCCGACGACGACGTGAACAAGGGAATCGGCGAGTACCTGCAGAGCGTGCTCAACTCCATCGGCTACAAGGCAACCCTGAAGCCGATCTCGGGCAATATCCAGTTCACCTACATCCAGAACACCAAGAACAAGGTGCAGATCAGCGTCTCGCAGTGGTACCAGGACTATCCGGCCGCGTCCGACTTCCTGAACGTGCTGTTCTCCTGCGCCTCCTTCCACCCGGGAAGCGACTCGAGCATCAACATCTCCGGCTTCTGCAACAAGCCCATCAACAACCTGATGCAGAAGGCACTCATCGCCGAGCGCACGAGCATGACCAAGGCGAACACGATATGGAGCAAGGTCGACCAAGGCATCATGAAGCAGGCGGCACTGGCACCGCTCATCACGCCGAAGCTCATCGACTTCGTCTCCAAGCGCATCGGGGACTACCAGTTCAGCAAGCAGTTCTACATGCTGGGAAGTCAGCTCTGGGTGAAGTGAGCCTGGCGTGACCGCCGAGGTCTCGCCGTCTGTCGCGGTGGCCAGGAGACGGCCGCCGTCGACACCATCCGTCGGGGCTACGGCCGCCGGGGCTTCCTTGGGGCCCTGGCGGACGGCGCTGGTCACGCTTCGACGCGACCGGGTGGCGATGGTCTCGCTGGCTGTCTTCCTGCTCATCGTCGTCGCATGCCTGCTGGCACCGGTGTACGAGCACTCGATCGCCCACACCAACGCGTTCACCTCGCACGTCTCCGGTACCACCATCGTCAACGGCAAGAAGGTCTCGGTGCTGACCAACAGCAGTACCGGCCTCCATCTCGGAGTAACCCCCATCGGGCCGACCTGGGATGTGCACCACTACTTCCTGGGGGCGGACAGCCAGGGGCGTGACGTCGCTGTACGCCTGCTCTACGGCGGCCGTAACAGCCTGCTGATCGGCGTGTCCTCCGCCGTGATCGCATGCTTCCTGGCGACCATCCTCGGAGTCGCCGCCGGCTACTTCGGAGGTGTGCTCGACTCGGTGCTGTCGCGCGTCTTCGACGTGATCTGGGCCTTTCCCGTATACCTGCTGGCGATCTCGCTCTCGGTCGTCCTGCTCACCAGTGGTATCCAGATCGGTCCGTTCCACGTCGATGGAGCCAGTCGGCTCCTGCCGATCCTCATCATCGCGGTGATCTACGTGCCGTACGTCGCCCGACCTCTGCGGGGGCAGGTACTGAGCCTGCGGGGGCGGGAGTTCATCGTGGCGGGCGTCGGCCTGGGCGCCTCCGACCTGCGCATCCTCCGCAAGGACGTGCTGCCCAACGTGATGCCCACCGTGCTGGTCTTCCTGCCGCTGATGACGGCGATCAACA
>JAWWPH010000506.1:0-5417 GCA_033850875.1 Nocardioidaceae bacterium
GCGGGTCAAGGTGTCGCGGCGCCGCCGGTAGATCTCCTTCATCCGCCGTACGTGCCGGTCGTAGCGCCCCGACTCCATCAAGGTGGCGAGGGCGAGTTGGTCGAGGGCGGGGGCTCCCCGGCTGGTCAGGAGCTTCTCCCGGACCACCGGACCCGCCAAGCGCGGCGGCACCAGGAGCCAGCCGAGGCGGATCCCAGGGGCCAGGGTCTTGCTCAGCGAGCCCAGGGCGACGACCCGGTCGGGGGCGAGTCCCTGCAGAGAACCGACGGGTTGACGGTCGTAGCGGAACTCGGCGTCGTAGTCGTCCTCCAGGATGGTCCCGTCGACGTCGGCCGCCCATGCGACCAGGCCATGGCGCCGCTCAGGAGCGAGCACCACCCCGGTCGGGCACTGGTGTGCCGGGGTCACGACGACGGCCCGGGCACCGGATCGACGGAGTGCGTCGACGTCGAGGCCGTCAGCGCCGACGGGCACGGCGACCGGGTGCATACCCGCGCGCCGAACCAGCTCGTCGTGCTCGCGGGGCCCGGGATCCTCGAGGGCCACCCGCTCGATGCCGGTGCGGGCAAGGGCGGCGAGGGTCAGCACGAGTCCCTGGCGGAAGCCGCTGACGATAACCGCGTGCTCCGCGTCGGCGGTGCCGGCGCGGACGCGGCGGTGGTACGCCGCAACCACCTGCCGCAGTCTCAGGGAGCCGGCATCCCTCTCGTCCCCCATCACGGTGGCCGGCGCGGTGCGTCCGGCCTCGTGCAGCGCCCACAGCCAGTCAGGCAGTGGCGCGGACCGCAGGTCGGGCACGCCGTACTCGAAGTCGATCTCGACCCGGTGGTCTGGAGTCCTGGACGGGCTGATGGTTCCAGCAGGTCGCGACCGGGCGGGGAGCTCGCGCACCCCGGCGGCCACCCGCGTGCCCGAGCCCGCCGACCCGACCAGGTAGCCCTCCGCGACGAGCTGCTCGTAGCAGGCGACCACCATGCCACGGGAGACCCGGAGCTCCTCGGAGAGTCGACGCGAGGACGGCAGCCGCTCCCCCGCGCGCAGCCGGCCGCTGCGCACCGCTGCACGCAGCTGGTGCTGGAGCTGGTGCCCGAGGGGCGTTGCATCCGCCCGGTCCAAGGCGATGAGCAGGGTCGGCCCCTCCCCTGACCAGATGACGCTCATCCGGCCCGCCGCCACCAGAAGTGGTCCGATCCGGCCACGCCGGATTGGACCTTCAGGGTGGACCGTACCCGGCTCACGATGGACCCATGAGCATCGGAATCGTCTTGGCCCTGGTGGCCGCACTCGGCTACGGGGCATCCGACTTCGTCGGGGGTCTCACCGCGCGCCGCGCCTCCCCCTGGGCGGTCGCCATCGCCGGTCAGCTCGCGGGCGGGTTCGCGATGTCGGCGGTCGGCGTGTCCTCGCCGGGCCACGCCGGTCCCGCCGACTTCGCGTGGGCGATGGTGGCCGGTCTGGGCAGCGCGGTCGGCACCGTCTTCTTGTACCGCGGCCTTGCGCGGGGCCGAATGGGCGTGGTTGCCCCCGTGTCCGGCGTCGGCGCCGCACTGGTGCCGGTGTTCGTCGGCGTCGCGCTGGGCGAGCGCCTCGGCATGCTGACGTGGGGCGGCGTCCTGCTGGCGCTGCCCGGCATCTACTTCGTCTCGCGCGAGATTGCGGACGGGCCAGGACGGGTCTGGGGCGGGATCGCCGACGGGGCACTGGCCGGCCTCGGGTTCGGTCTGTTGTTCGTGGCGCTCGCCCAGGTGCCGGAGTCGGCCGGCGTCCTGCCACTGGCCGCCAACCAGGGCATCGGGGCGGTGTTCACCCTGGCGGCCGCCGGGCCGCTGCGGCAACCGTGGATTCCCCGCGGTCCAGCCGAGCGCCGCGCAACCGGCTGGGGTGGCGTCGGCGGACTGCTCGGTACGGGCGGCACGGCAGCGTTCCTCCTGGCCAGCCACAGCGCCGACCTGGCCGTGACCGGCGTCCTGGCCTCGCTCTACCCGGCCGTGACCGTGCTTCTCGCCGCAACCGTGCTGCGCGAGCCGTTCCGGCTCAGCCAGGGCATGGGTCTGCTGGTGTGCGGCACGTCGGTGGCACTGGTCGCCCTGGGCTGACCGGGCGCGCGATGGGGGGAACACCCGCCACATCTTCGCGCCTTGCCCCCCGACAATCGAGCAATGAGACCCAGAACTGTCGCAGCATCCACGTAACTATCCGAACAGGAGATCCAGATGACGAACACGACACGACGAACCCACGAGCGGAGGGTGCCCCGGTTCAGCGAAGGATCGCCGCCGACTGTCACCCCGGTTCTGGTGGCCGAGCTGCTCGCCGAGGGCGAGCGGATGCCGGTGTACGTGCATGTCATCGACCATCCCGACGCGCGCGTGCTCGTCGACACCGGCATGACGGAGCTGCACCCGGCGGTGGCCGACATGGATCCGCGCCTGATGCCACTGAGCGCGCAGGCCGACTTCGACCTGGCCGGCATCGACGTCGTCGTCAACACGCACCTGCACTTCGACCACTGCGGCGGCAACCACCTCTTCACCGGCAAGCCGATCTACGTCCAGCACGCGGAGCTCGACGACGCACGCAGCCAGGACGACTACACGATCCCCGAGTGGGTCGACGCGCCCGGCGTGCAGTACGTACCCGTCGACGGCGAGCTCGAGTTGCTGCGGGGGCTTCGGCTCGTCCCCGCACCGGGCCACACGCGAGGCTCGCAGCTCGTCGTCGTCGAGACGAGCGGGCGTCCGGTCGTCGTCTGCGGCGACACGGCGGTCTTCTCGTCCGACCTCGACGAGCCGCGCACCGAAGGCCAGCGGATCGTCCGCGCACTCGACCCCAAGGAGGTCTGGCTCTCCCACGAGCACGAGCCCTGGCGGCCACCGGCTGTCTGACCAGCCGTCTGACCTGAGCTACCCAGACGAACCCTACGGAACTCGATGATCGAGAAGACGGTCGCAGTCGCCACCTCCGGTAGCGCCAACGTCTTAGGAACGACGCCCTTCTGCAATGCGGCGAAGGATGTGCGCTTCACGGCACGATGCACGTCGGTAGGCGTAGGTTGCAGCCAGACAGGCGGAAGGAGCGACAATGGGCGTCCGCCTGCGGAGAAATCTCGACGTGGTCGCCTGGGCAGACCTCGCCGTGAAGCGGCCGAGCCTGGTGCTGCTGGGCACCCTGCTGCTGGCAGGGTGCTCGGCCCTCGGCGGAGGCTCCACCGTAGGGAGCCTGGGAACCTACACACCCGACGCGCACCAATGCAGCCCGATGCGCGGAGCCACCTCGCTGATCGAGGGCAGCAACGATCTGCAGAACGCGGGCACGGACCCGGTCGTGATCACCAAGGTCGAGCTGGTTCATGCCGAGGGGTTCACCCTCAGCTCCGCCCGACTGGGTCCGATCGGGCACCAGGGCAAGCACGGCACTCTGATCATGGGCGTCCAGCCGGGAGGTGCCGAACCGGCCTTCCAATGGATGGTGGACGAGTCGGTGCCCGCTCTCGGAGCCGTCATCAGGCCGGGCCAGGACGTGAACCTGCTGCTGTTCCTCCACGCACCGCACTCGAACGGCTCGATGATGCCGCCCAGGGTGACGTATCTCGAGAACGGCAACACTCGAGTCTGGAACGGTGGAGAGACGCTGACGACAGTGGCCGGCTCCAAGTGCCGGCGCAACTTCACGGCCCCCTCCTAGCATCTGCAGGCCGTCCCGCCCGGCCTTTGGTCCGCCGTCGGTGACGTGGGAGCCCATCCAGTGGTCATATCCGCGATCATCGCCGGCGGAGGGGGGTCGTGGCGGCGGTCGCCATCGTCGTCTCCGCGGAGCGGCGTACGCCGTCTCGCGACCGAGAGCCGCGCCGAGAATCGGAGCTGCTCGAGGCGACCGATAGCGCCTGAGGCACGAACATCTCCGGCCACTCGACGCGACATCTGCGCCCACTCGACCCCACATTTGCGCCCAGTCGACGCGACATTTGCGCCCAGTCGGCGCCCATCTCGCTCGTCGCCCCCTACGCTTCTCCAACGACCTGCGTCAGGGCGACTCCGCGCTGGCCCCCGCGCCGGAACGCGGCTCCCTGAGCAGGACCGCGGCGGCGAAGGCGAGCCACACCGACATGAAAACCAGACTCGTGACCACGTCGCTGAGGTGGTGAGCCCCCAGGTACATCCGAGCCACCCCTACCAGCAGCGGCACCGCGGCCAGAGCCACACAGACTCCTCGCCACCCCCTCCGCCCCGTGCGCCAGATGAGCACTGCCAGCGCGCCGTACAGGGCGACGGAGGCAGCGACATGGCCCGATGGGTAGCTGTGGCTCGGGTCGAGCCCGGGGTCGAGGATCCGCACAGGCGGCCGGTCGCGGCTCACGAGACTGACGGTGGCCAGATAGGCGGCTATCTCGCCGAGGAGGGCGGCCGCGACGAAGACGACCGGACGGATCTGGTGCTTCCAGAACCAGGTACCGAGCAGGAGGACCGCACCGAGGCTCAACACCGTCACCGTCTCACCGAGGAGAGTCACGACGTCGGCGACGTGGGTCAGCGTGCCCGATCGGTCCGCCGCGAACCCTCTCTCCAGCCGATTGTCCCCGTGGCCGACCGAGCCCTCGAGGGGTCCGGTCAACACCAGACCGAACGCCACGACGACCGCCACCAGGAGTACCCAGCCCGAGACGAGCACAGCGGTGGCGCGCACCGCGGCGCGCCGCCCATCCGAGGCCCCGGGGCCGGTCATCCCGATAACCGGGATCGTCCGGACCCGCCGACGGTGTCCGTGGTCAGCGAGAGCTCGCTTCCTCGGCCTCTTCCACGGTCAGCTCGGCTGCGGGGTCCGCCTCCAGGCGCGCATCGGGGATCGGACGGCCGCTGAGGACCGAGACCCCGTAGGTGCCGTCGTCCAGCCGCTGCTGTGCTCGCCTGACCGTGCGCAGCCGCTCGGCGAGGTCCTCCTCCACGAGTGCATCGGTGCCGCGGGCCGTGAGGTCCTGACCCTGGTCGCCGCTGTCTCCCGGATCCTCGCCACCGGTCCCGGTCGACGTGTCCGGCACGCCGAACGAGCCCACCTGGTCGCGCAGCCGTCGCTCTTCCGCCTCCAGCAGGGCGCGGGCTCGCTCGGTCTCCATGTGGTCCTCCTCGACGCAGACGCACGGGCCCGATACAGGCCCGTAGGGCTTTAAGGTACGCGCTATGGAGTCCCCAGAGCCGCGGATCGCCACCCTGGTCGTGTGCGCGCCGTCGGGAGACGTCCTCGGCCGGCTCCCCCCGTTCCGGTCCCCGCTGCCGTGGTGGCAGGACGCGGCCAGCCTGGTCGAGCCGGTCAAAGACCGCTACGGGGTCGATGTCACGATCCTGCGGCTGCTGGACGCGAGCCTGCCGTCACCACCCGGTGGCTCGGTCACCTATCTCGCGGAGGTCGACGAAGCCGACGCA
>JAWWPH010000374.1:0-5660 GCA_033850875.1 Nocardioidaceae bacterium
CGGCCTTCGCTGCCTCTGGGAGCCAGGAGGGCCGAGCTCCGGGTCGCTAGAGGTACCTCAGAGTCGGACCTTTCGGTGCTGCCGCCGGCACCCTTCCGCCACCCGCACGTTGAAGCAGGCAGCCGACCGGCGATGATCGACGGCATGGATGCGGACGCCATTGTGATCGGCGCCGGGCTGGCAGGCCTCGTCGCCACGGCGGAGCTCGCCGATTCGGGCCGCCGCGTCGTACTCGTCGAGCAGGAGCACGAGTCCAACGTCGGCGGGCAGGCGTACTGGTCGTTCGGCGGGCTGTTCCTGGTGGGCTCCCCCGAGCAGAAGCGGCTGGGGATCAGTGACAGCCACGACCTTGCCCTCCAGGACTGGATGGGCAGTGCTGGGTTCGACCGCGCCGAGGACTGGTGGCCACGCAGGTGGGCCGAGGCGTACGTCGACTTCGCGGCTGGCGAGAAGCGGGCCTGGCTGCACGCGCAGGGCGTCCGGTTCTTCCCCGTGGTCGGATGGGCCGAGCGCGGCGGTGGCCTGGCGACCGGCCACGGCAACTCCGTTCCGCGATTCCACGTCACCTGGGGTACGGGCCCGGGCGTCGTGGCTCCGTTCGAGCGTCGCGTACGTCGAGCGGTCGACGGCGGGCGGGTGAGCTGGAGGTTCAGGCACCGGGTGGACGAGCTGGTCACCACGGCCGGTGAGGTGACCGGCGTACGCGGCAGGGTGCTCGAGCCGGGCGACGCCGGCCGCGGTCGCCCCAGCGCATCAGGCGAGGTGGCGGACTTCGAGCTGCACGCACCGGTCGTACTCGTGACATCCGGCGGGATCGGGGGCAACCACGAGCTCGTCCGGCGATACTGGCCGCCGCGGCTGGGGTCGCCGCCCGAGCACATGCTGTCCGGCGTCCCCGGTCACGTCGACGGCCGGATGCTGCAGACCGCCGAGACGGCCGGCGGCCGTGTGATCAACGGTGACCGGATGTGGCACTACACCGAAGGGGTGGAGAACTTCGCCCCCATCTGGCCCGGACACGGCATCCGCATTCTCCCGGGCCCGTCCTCGATGTGGCTGGACGCCACCGGGCAACGCCTTCCGCCACCGCTCTTTCCGGGTTTCGACACACTCAGCACCCTGGCGTACCTGCGAGAGACCGGGTACGACCACAGCTGGTTCGTCCTCAACCAGAAGATCATCGAGCGGGAGTTCGCGCTGTCGGGCTCGGAGCAGAACCCCGACCGGACCGGCAAGAGCGTCCGGCAGGTCCTGGGTAGGGTACGCGCAGGTGCCCCGGCGCCGGTGGAAGCCTTCAAGCACGCTGGACGCGACTTCGTCGTGGCGGGTGACCTGGCTGCGCTCGTCCGGGGCATGAACGCGCTGACGCCCACCCCGCTGCTCGGGCTGGAGGCCATCCGGCGCCAGGTGGAGGCCCGCGACCGCGAGGTCCACAACCCGTTCGGGAAGGATGCGCAGGTCACGGCCATCCGCGGCGCGCGCCGCTACCGCGGGGACCGGCTGCTCCGGGTCGCCCGCCCGCACCGCCTGCTGGACCCCGACGCCGGACCGCTGATCGCCGTCAAGCTGCACATCATCACCCGCAAGACGCTCGGCGGCCTCGAGACCGACCTTGACGGCAGGGTGCTACGACCCGACGGCACCGCCGTACCGGGGCTGTACGCCGCGGGCGAGGCCAGCGGCTTCGGCGGCGGCGGGATGCACGGCTACCGGTCCCTGGAGGGCACGTTCCTCGGCGGCTGCCTGTTCTCCGGACGCCGAGCGGGGCGTGCCGCAGCCGCCGCGACCGGCTGATCGGCGACCAGTACGGGGCTGAGCCGGGTCTCCCGTAGTGCGCCCACCGCCGATGTCAGGGGGCTCGCGACGAGAAGCCAGCCGATCGCCACCACGGCGGCTCCGAGCAACAGGCCCGCGACGACGTCCTGCGGGAAGTGCGCCCCGACGTACACGCGCGTGAACGCCATCAGCAACGCTGCCACGAGGGCGACCAGGCCGAACCGTCGCGATACGAGGAACAGTCCCATCGCGACGGCCCCGGCCATCACCGCATGGTCGGACGGGAACGAGAAGTCGGTGGTCTTGTCCACCAGGAGCAGCGCGTGCGGGTACATCGTGTACGGCCGGTGCTCCCCGACGGCGTTGCCGATGGGCTGGTTGACGGCCACGGCCAGCATGGTGCCGATGCCGGCCCAGACGGCCGCCGCCGTGGTCCGCGCCGCGTGCCACCGTGAGTAGACCACCGCGGCGACGATCGCGAGCCCGAAGAGGACCACCCCGTACTTGGCGAAGTCGACCGCGGCGCCGTGCAGCCACGGGGTGTCGCGGGCAAAGTCGTTGACGGCCAGGAAGGCGCGGTCGTCGATGGAGGTCAGTACGGACATGGAGAGCTCTTCGTATCGTCAAGGCAGCGCGCCGCCGGCTGGCGATCCTGCCGGCGGTGGTGGTGTTAGGTACCGGATGTGCTTCCGACGCTACGTGCGCGACCTGAAGCCAACGTGAAGCATTCTCGTCGAGACGTCGATCGGTGACCGACACGCCGGCAGATCCGGGCAGCTGGTGACGTCTCGCGGGAAGGGGGTCGGGTGCTGGCGGTACGCGAGTCTGAGCGGCGTCAGGGGTCGGTAAGGCCGGCCAGGCGGCGGACTGCCGCCAGGCCCTGCGGCGTACCCGGCCAATGCCGCGCGAGAGCCGGCGCGCCGGCGACCCGCGCCACCGAGCGCAGGGTCGCTGCGACGAGGATCGCGTCGTCGGCGTACCCGACGACCGGGATGAAGTCAGGTACCAGGTCGATCGGCAGAGCAAGGTACGCCAGCAGCGCCCACAACCGGACCCGCACGCCCAGGGGCAGCGTCTCGTCGCGCGCCAGCCGGGACAGCAGCCGGACCACGTCGGGCAGCAGCCGCAGCGACTCACGGATGCGGCCGCGATCCGGAGCCAGCCGCCACAGCACGACGACCAGCACCAGCTCGACCAGCACCAGCCCCGCCACCAGGCCGAGCACCAGCCGCAGCCACATGCGCTCAGGCCTTCGCTGGTGTGTCCCCACCCGCGCCCTGGGCGGCGACCGTGACGCCCACCGTCGCCCACGCGTCCACGACCGCCTGGCGCTCGGTCGCGCCGAAGAGGCTGGCGGCGTGATCGGCGGTCATCGTCGCGAACGTCGCGAAGTCGCTGTCGGCGGGCAGCGCCGAGTCGGTCATCGTCGCGTACCAGATCTTCCCGGCCTTGTCCCAGGAGTACCCGCCGAGTGCCACGGCTGCGAGGTAGAAAGCCCGGTTGGGGATCCCCGAGTTGATGTGCACGCCGCCGCTGTCGTCGGTCGTGTCGACGTAGCCGCTCATGTCGGCCGGCTGGGGGTCCTTGCCGAGCACCGGGTCGTCGTACGCGGTGCCCGGGGCCTTCATGGAGCGCAGGGCGACGCCGGAGACCTTCGACGTGAAGAGGCCGGCACCGATGAGCCAGTCGGCATCGGCAGCGGTCTGCTTGGGGTCCTGGGCGTACTGCTTGACCATGGCCCCGAAGACGTCCGACAGCGACTCGTTGAGGGCTCCGGACTGGCCCTGGTACGTGAGGTTCGACTCCGTCGACGTGACCCCGTGCGTCAGCTCGTGGCCCATGACGTCGACGGCGAGCGTGAAGCGCTTGAAGTACTCGCCGTCCCCGTCGCCGAAGTACATCTCGGTGCCGTCCCAGGCCGCGTTGTCGAGCTTCTGCTGGTAGTGGACGCTGCCGATGAGCGCCGAGCCGTCGTTGTCGAAGGAGTTGCGGCCGAACACCTCCCAGTAGAGCAGCCACGTCCAGCCGAAGCCGTCGTACACCTCGTTCACCGCGGCGTCGGGCACCGCGGGTGCTCCCTCGGCGCGCACCAGCTCACCAGGGAGGTCGTTGCCGTTGTGGGCGTCGTAGATCTCCCGGTCCTTGGGCGGCGTGGTGGTCGCCATCATGGAGTACGAGCCGCGTGGCCGACCCTGCCTCGCTCTGCGCTGGGCCGCCAGTCTGCGGGAGTGTTGGAGGGCCCGCTCGGCGGAGTCCCGGGCGTCGCCGGTCCCGTTGCGGGCGAGAGCCTCGAGGAGATGCGGCGGGACGATTCCCAGGGCGCACCCTGTCGCGGTACCCCGAACGGTCATGGCGCCTCCTCAGGTCGGTCGATGGCGAGAGCTCTGCAGGTGCTGGACGAGCGCCGCTACGGCGTCGTCGGTGATCGGGTCACGCAGGTGTACGGTCGTGGCCGCACCGCCATCCTCGACGGTCAGCGTGTAGTCGCGCAGATCGGCGCCCCCGGCCGGCCCGGACACCGACCGTACCGCTCCCTGCAGGATGCCGGTGCGGTGGACGAGGCCCTCCAGGGTCTCCGACTCGTCCCGGCTCAGCCCTGCCGTGTCGAGCTCCACGGGCGTGGAGAGCCCGGGGATGGCCGCGAACCCGCCTGACTGCTCGAGACGTAGGCGCATGTCAGCTCCTGGGCGCGTCGGTCACGCCGATGCGAGCCGGTCGATCTCGGCGGCGAGGTCGACGTCCTTCGACGTCAGGCCGCCCTCGGAGTGCGTCGCCAGCCGGAAGGTCACGGTGGTCCAGCGGACGTCGATGTCCGGGTGGTGGTCTCGCTCCTCGGCGGCGACAGCCACGGCGTCGACGAGCCGGATACCCGACAGGAAGTCGGCGGCCTGAATCGACCGCACGAGCAGCCCGTCCTCGACCTGCCAGCCGGTCAGCGTCGTGTGGAGCGCCTCGTCGAGCTGGTCATCGGTCAGCAGGTCGGCCATCTCGCTCAGACCTCCTCGCGGCTCGCCCGGTCGCCCCTTCTGAAGATCTTCTCGCCCAGCCAGACCACGGGGTCGTACTTGCGGTCGGCGACGCGCTCCTTCATGGGGATGATCGCATTGTCGGTGATCTTGATGCCCTCGGGGCAGACCTCGCTGCAGCACTTCGTGATGTTGCACATCCCGAGCCCTGCGGCGTCCTGCGCCAGCTTGCGGCGGTCGTTGGTGTCGAGGGGGTGCATGTCGAGCTCGGCGTACCGCAAGAAGAACCGGGGGCCGGCGAAGGCCGACTTGTTGTCCTCGTGGTCACGCACGACGTGACAGGTGTCCTGGCACAAGAAGCACTCGATGCACTTGCGGAACTCCTGGCCCCGCTCGACGTCGACCTGCATCATCCGGCGCTTGCCGTCGGCGTCGCGCGGAGTCGGCGCGAACGACGGCAGCTGCTTGGCCTTCTCGTAGTTGAACGACACGTCGGTGACGAGGTCGCGGATCACCGGGAACGCACGCAGCGGCGTGATCGTCAGGGTCTCCTCGGGCGTGAAGTCGGACAACCTCGTCATGCACATCAGCCGGGGACGCCCGTTGATCTCGGCGCTGCACGAGCCGCACTTGCCGGCCTTGCAGTTCCAGCGCACCGCGAGGTCTCCGGCCTGCGTCGCCTGTACCCGGTGAATGGCGTCGAGGACGACCTCGCCCTCCTCGACCGGCACGACGAAGTCACCGAGCTCACCACCGTTCTTGTCGCCGCGCCAGATGCGCATCGCCAAGTCGTAGCCCATCAGCCCATCCTCGTCTTTCGGTTCGCCGTCGGGCTCCAGAGCCGCGGGGAGACGGTCACGAGGTCTCCAGGAGCGCGGCGAGGTCGGGAGGCATCACCGGCAGCGGCTGGTGCCTCAG
>JAWWPH010000378.1:0-5206 GCA_033850875.1 Nocardioidaceae bacterium
AACTCCCGCTGGACCGACGACAAGCAGAACGGCGCCATGCTCGCCGACAAGGGGATCGGGTTCATCGACTGCGGCGTCTCGGGCGGCGTCTGGGGCCTCGAAGTCGGCTATGCGCTGATGTGCGGTGGGAGCAAGGACGACGTGACGGTGTTGCAGCCGGTGTTCGACTCCCTGAAGCCCGAGGGCGAGTTCGGGTTCGTGCACGCGGGCGACATCGGCGCCGGCCACTTCGCCAAGATGGTCCACAACGGCATCGAGTACGCCATCATGCAGGCCTACGCCGAGGGCTGGGAGCTGCTCCGGAAGGTGGAGGTCGTCGACAACGTCACCGAGGTCTTCGACTCGTGGCGTGCCGGCACCGTCATCCGGTCGTGGCTGCTCGACCTCCTCGTTGCCGCGCTGCAGGACGACGACAAGCTCGACCACATCGCCGGGTACGCCGAGGACTCCGGCGAGGGCCGCTGGACCGTGGAGGCGGCCATCGACAACGCCGTCCCGCTGCCCGCGATCACGGCGGCGCTCTTCGCGCGCTTCTCGTCGCGGCAGGAGGAGTCCCCGGCCATGAAGGCGATCGCGGCGATGCGCAACCAGTTCGGCGGGCACGCGGTACGGGCCGTCCAGGACACCACCCAGCCACTGACGCCGTAGTCGCCGCCTCGTGCATGTGTCGCGCCTGTCCCTGACCGACTTCCGGTCGTACGAACAGGTGTCGATCGACCTGCCGTCGGGAGTGTCGGCGCTCATCGGCCCCAACGGGCAGGGCAAGACGAACCTGGTCGAGGCGATCGACTACGTCGCCACCCAGGCGTCGCACCGGGTGGCCAGCGACCAACCGCTGGTACGCCAGGGTGCCGAGCAGGCGATCGTCCGCGCGACCGTGCAGCGCGACCTCCGCGAGGCGCTCATCGAGATCCAGATCAACCCCGGTCGGGCGAACCGGGCACGACTGAACCGAGCGGACGTGCCGAGGCCTCGGGAGGTGCTCGGGATACTTCGTACGGTGGTGTTCGCACCGGACGACCTCGAGCTGGTGAAGGGAGACCCGGCCGGTCGGCGCCGGTTCCTGGATGACCTGCTGGTGATCCGCCAGCCCCGGTTCGCGGGGGTCCGCAGCGACTACGACCGGGTGCTGAGGCAGCGCAGTACGTTGCTCAAGACGGCGCGCAGCAGGGGCTTCGGTGCCTCCGGCGACGGGCCGCTGGCGACGTTGGAGGTGTGGGACGCCCACCTGGCGCGTACCGGCGCGGAGCTGCTCGCCGCCCGCCTCGAGCTCGTCGACGCGCTGGCCCCCCACGTCGCCCGCCACTACGGTGACCTGGCGGGTGCCATCCCCAAGCCGTCGGGGGGCAACGACGCGACGCTGCACTACCGCCCGTCGCTCGAGATCGGCGACGCGACGGACCGGTCGGAGCTGACGGAGCTGCTGCTGGCGGAGGTGGTCCGCCGGCGTGCCGAGGAGCTCGAGCGGGGGCTGACGCTCGTCGGTCCCCACCGCGACGACCTCGTGCTCAGCCTGGGCGACCTCCCGGCGAAGGGGTACTCGAGCCACGGGGAGTCGTGGTCGCTGGCGCTGGCGCTGAAGCTGGCGGCGTTCGAGCTGCTTCGCGCCGACGGCGACGATCCGGTGCTGATCCTCGACGACGTCTTCGCCGAGCTCGACGACTCCAGGAGCGCCCGGCTCGCCAAGCTCGTTGCGCAGACCGAGCAGGTGCTCGTGACGGCGGCCGTACTCGGTGACGTACCCGCCGATCTGGTGAGTGCGCGGTTCGACGTCAGGGAGGGGGAGGTGGCGCGTGTCTGACGACGGCCCGGCGAAGGGACCGGAGCCTGCCTCGACGACCGGGCGGCACGACCGCAGCGGACTGGAGCTGGCCCGCTCGGTGGCGACGGCGATCCGGGAGTTGTCGAAGAAGCGCCCGAAGCAGCTCCCGCGCGCCCGACGCTGGTCGTCGCCGGCCGAGATGTCCGGCGCTCACCCCGACGGGCGCGACCCGACCCCTCTCGGGTCCGCGGTCGACAAGCTGGTCGCCGAGAGCGGCTGGAGCACAGACGTCGCCGTGCACGCCGTGTTCGGCCGCTGGTCCTCCATCGTCGGCCCGGACGTCGCCTCGCACTGCACACCGGAGACCTTCGCCGACGGGATGCTCCGGGTCCGTACCGACTCGACCGCGTGGGCGACGCAGCTGAGGCTGCTCGCGCCGACGGTCGTGCGCCGGCTGAACGAGGAGCTCGGTCACGGCACGGTGTTGCGCGTCGACGTGTCCGGTCCCGACGGACCCTCGTGGCGGAGGGGGCGACGGTCGGTTCGCGACGGTCGCGGCCCGCGGGACACGTACGGGTAGAAATGTGCGGCGGAGGCCGTCGAAGGATCCGCCTTCGGGGCGGGCATAGCGCCCTGACGGTAGGAGCCTGCTGGTTCGCCGCACCGAGAGGTACGACGTCCCGAGTGCCCCGGGGCCTCCTGCTGCCCGTCGTCGACCTGCGGACCTTCGCAGGTTCTGGGCCGATCCGGGCGCGTGTTTGGCGGGATTTCGGTGCAGCGGGCTTATGGGGAGCTTGCGTCGGGCCTGCGAAGGGCTGCAGACGGGGCTACCGGGCCGCTGAGGGGCATCGTTGGCACTTTTGTCCCCCACAAGCGGGCGCTGAAGTGCCGCTAACGGGCTGTCAGCGCCTATACTAGGAGGTGACGACAAGGCCGCTCGCTCGTCGGAATGTGCAGGTTCTGCAAGGCCGCCCGGAAGGCGGCAGACGTTCCGGCAGGCGGTCTTTTTGCTGACAAGGTCAAGGCAGGTCGACGAGGGCCCGACGCCCCAGCCGTGACCGATGACATGGCCCCGCCCCGGGAGCTGCCGAGATCTGGAGGTCCGCCGAGTGAGCCTGGATGATGACGAACTGACGCCGACGACAACGCTCGACGGCCACGACCCGATCCCCGACGGCGCCCCGATCCCTGTGGACGGCGCCGCGCAGGCGCTCGACAGCGGCGGTGAGCCTCCCGTCGTCGCGGTGCCCGGGGTCGACGACGCGGTGGTCCCGGTCTACGACGCGTCGGCCATCACCGTCCTCGAGGGCCTCGAGGCTGTGCGCAAGCGGCCCGGCATGTACATCGGCTCTACCGGTGAGCGAGGCCTGCACCACCTGGTCTGGGAGGTCGTCGACAACTCCGTCGACGAGGCGCTCGCCGGCTACTGCGACCGTATCGACGTGGCCCTGCTCGCCGACGGCGGCGTCCGGGTGTCAGACAACGGCCGCGGCATCCCGGTCGACGAGCACCCGATCGAGAAGATCTCCGCGCTGACCGTGGTGTTGACCGTGCTTCACGCGGGCGGCAAGTTCGGCGGCAGCGGCTACAAGGTGTCGGGCGGGCTGCATGGCGTCGGCCTGAGCGTCGTCAATGCGTTGAGCGAGCGGCTGACCGTGTCGGTGAAGCGCGACGGCTACCGCTGGGAGCAGTCGTTCGTCTACGGCGTCCCGACGGGCCCGCTGGAGCGTCACGAGGAGACCGACGAGACCGGCACCACCACGACCTACTGGGCGAGCACCACGATCTTCGAGACGACCGAGTACTCCTTCGAGACAATCGCCAGCCGCTTCCGCGAGTACGCGTTCCTCAACAAGGGCCTGGAGATCGTCGTACGCGACGAGCGCCCCGCGTACGCCGCCGGGGTCGCCGACGCCGTCGCCGACCCGACCGTCCCGCGATCGGTCGACGGCGGTCCCGACGGCATCCACGGCGACGAGTCGGTGGTCGAGCGCCGCTTCCGCTACGACGGCGGCCTCGTCGACTACGTCAACCACCTGAACTCGACGAAGGAGCCCGCCCACCGCAGCATCATCGCGTTCGAGGCCGTCAACGACGACGTCGGCAGCAGCCTCGAGGTGGCGATGCAGTGGAACACGAGCTTCACCGAGTCGGTGCACACGTTCGCCAACACCATCAACACCCACGAGGGTGGTACGCACGAGGAGGGCTTCCGCTCGGCGCTGACCACGACCGTCAACAACTGGGCCGAGGAGTGGGGGCTGATCAAGAAGCGTGAGGACCGCCTCTCCGGCGACGACGTCAGGGAGGGTCTCACCGCGATCATCTCGATCAAGATGCGCAACCCCCAGTTCGAGGGCCAGACGAAGACGAAGCTCGGCAACACCGAGGCCCGGTCGTTCGTGCAGAAGGTGGTCAACGACCAGCTCGGAGAGTGGTTCGAGAAGAACCCCGGCGAGGGGCGCGACATCATCCGCAAGTCGATCGCCGCCGCCACGGCGCGGATGGCGGCACGCAAGGCCCGTGACCTGGCGCGCAGCCGCAAGGGACTGCTGGGCGGAGGCGGCCTGCCTGGAAAGCTGTCGGACTGCCAGTCCACCGACCCCGAGGAGTGCGAGGTCTTCATCGTCGAGGGCGACTCGGCGGGGGGATCGGCGCGGCAGGGCCGCGACCCGCGGGTACAGGCGATCCTCCCGATCCGGGGCAAGATCCTCAACGTCGAGAAGGCCCGGATCGACCGGGTGCTGGCCAACACCGAGGTGCAAGCCATCATCTCGGCGCTCGGCACGGGCATCCAGGACGACTTCGACACCGACAAGCTGCGCTACCACAAGATCGTGATGATGGCCGACGCCGACGTCGACGGCCACCACATCCAGACGCTGCTGCTGACCTTGCTGTTCCGGTTCATGCGGCCGCTCATCGAGGGCGGCTTCGTGTACATGGCCCGCCCCCCGCTGTACAAGCTGAAGTGGAACAGCCCGGCCGCGCACGAGTACGTCTACTCCGACCGCGAGCGCGACGTGCTCATCGACGCCGGGCAGGCGGCGGGCAAGAAGCTGCCGAAGGACAACCCGATCCAGCGGTACAAGGGGCTCGGCGAGATGAATGCCGAAGAGCTCTGGGACACCACGATGGACCCCGATAACAGGGTGCTGTCGCAGGTGACCCTCGACGATGCTGCTCAGGCCGACGAGATCTTCTCCATCTTGATGGGGGAGGACGTCGAGCAGCGACGCTCGTTCATCCAGCGCAACGCCAAGGACGTCCGGTTCCTCGACATCTGAGCCGGCGCTCGGCGTCTCGGTACCGCGCCCATGGCAGGCGTACTCCGCGTGAAGAGAGGAATCCCGCGTGACTGACGACATCACCACCGCCCCCGACGGACCCGGGGGTCGGATCGAGCCGGTCGAGCTGCAGGCCGAGATGCAGCGGTCCTACATC
>JAWWPH010000007.1:0-6325 GCA_033850875.1 Nocardioidaceae bacterium
CCGGTGAAGTCCGTGACGACGCCGTAACCGAAGCGTTTCGCGTACGACTCGATGACGCGTCCGATCACGTTGATCTGTCGTCCGGGCTTCACCGCCCGGATGGCCCGGTGGAGCGCCTCCTCGGTCCGCTCGACCAGCAGGCGGCTCTCCTCGTCGACGTCGCCGCACAGGTACGTGGCGTTGGTGTCACCGTGCACACCGTCCTTGTACGCGGTGATGTCGATGTTGCAGATGTCGCCGTCCTCCAGGCGCCGGGAGTCCGGTATCCCGTGGCAGATGCACTCGTTGACCGACGTGCACAGCGACTTCGGGAACCCCTTGTAGCCCAGCGTCGACGGGTAGGCGCCGTGGTCGCACAGGAACTCATGTCCGACCCGGTCGATCTCGTCCGTGGTCACGCCCGGGGCGATGACCGCGGCGGCCGCCTGCATTGCCTGAGCGGCGATACGGCTGGCGACCCGCATCCTCTCGATCACGTCCGGCGGCTGGACGTCACCTCCGCTGTGCGGGCGGGGGGCGGGCCTGCCGACGTACTCGGGGCGCTCGATCCACGCGGGGACCGATCGCACGGGGGAGATCAGTCCAGCGTTCAGAACAGTCACAGAGGGAAGTGTAGTTTCTGAGACAGGGCAGGACTGGCGGCGGCGATCGTGGCCCGCCTGTCGTCGCGAGGAGGACCGATGGCTGAGCGTTTCTACTACTGCTTGAACCACCACGCGGTGGAGGAGAAGGTCGGCTGCCGGGCGGCGGATCGGCTGGGACCGTACCCCACCCGAGAAGAGGCCGAGCGCGCGTTGGAGAAGGTCAAGGAGCGTAACGAGGCCTGGGACAACGACCCGAACTGGAACGACGACTGAGCGCATCGATCGGCACATGCGCGTCGTGTCGCTCGTTCCCTCGCTGACCGAGACGGTCGGCGTCTCGGCGCCGGAGATCCTCGTAGGTGTCACGGACTGGTGTACGCATCCGCCGCACCTCGGCGCCGCCCGCATCGGCGGCACCAAGAACCCGCGTGTCGACGACGTCGTCGCCCTGCGCCCGGATCTGGTCCTGGCCAACCTGGAGGAGAACCGCGCTGCCGATCTCGACGCCCTGCGGGCCGCCGGGCTGTCGGTCTGGGTGACGGACTACGAGACGGTCCCGGCCGCCCTGGCCGGTCTCGGCGAGCTGCTGGAGACGCTCCACCTCGGCGGTCCCGACTGGCTGGGGGTCGCCGAGGACGCGTGGTCCGAGCCGTGGCCCGGGCCGCGATGCCGGGCGCTGGTACCGATCTGGCGGCGGCCCTGGATGGCGGTCGGGCGTGACACGTTCACCGGCGACGTGCTGTCGCGGCTCGGTGTCGACAACGTGCTGGCCGCGGACGCGGAGCGATACCCACGGATCGACCTGCACGCGCTGCCACCGTACGAGGTCGTGGTGCTGCCGGACGAGCCGTACGCCTTCAGCGCCATCGACGGGCCGGAGGCGTTCAGCGTGCCGTCCCGGCTCGTGTCCGGCCGTCACTTGACCTGGTACGGGCCGTCGCTGGCGCAGGCCCGCGAGGTACTGGCGACCCAGCTCTGGCCATAGCCTCCGAGTCGGTGCGCGGTCCGCCTGTCAGAACGTGTGCTCGGGGCCGGGGAAGGTACCGGCCGCCACATCGGCGGCGTAGTCCTGGGCGGCCTTGAGCAGGACGCCGTGCACATCGGCGTACTGCTTGACGAATCGCGGCATCCTGCCGGTGCGCAGCCCAGCCATGTCGGGCCAGACGAGTACCTGGGCGTCACAGTCCGGTCCGGCCCCGATGCCGATCGTCGGGATCTCGAGGCGCTTGGTTACCTCGGCCGCGACGTCGCCCGGGACCATCTCCATCACGACAGCGAACGCGCCCGCGTCCTGCAGCGCCAACGCCTCGTCGACGACGCGCTGGCCGGTGTCGCCGCGGCCCTGGACGCGGTAGCCACCGAGCCCGTGCTCGGACTGTGGTGTGAACCCGATGTGCGCCATCACGGGGATCCCCCCGGAGGTGAGCAGGTCGACCTGCGGCAGCATCGGCGTGCCACCCTCGAGCTTCACGGCGTGCGCACCGGACTCCTTCATGAACCTGACGGCGGTATGGAACGCCTGCTCCGCCGACGCCTGGTACGACCCGAAGGGCAGGTCGGCGACGACCAGAGCCCGTCGTACCGACCGGGTGACGGCCCGGGCCAGCGGGATCAGCTCGTCGACGGTCACCGGGAGGGACGTCTCGTTGCCGTACACGTTGTTGCTCGCGGAGTCGCCGACCAGCAGGACGGGTATGCCCGCCTCGTCGAACGTCTGCGCCGCGTACTGCTCGTAGGCGGTGAGCATCGCCCACTTCTCACCGCGGCGCTTCATCTCCTGGAGGTGGTGGATACGTACCCGCCTGACCTCGGAGCCTGTGCTGGCCGCATGCGGCCCGGACCCGTACGGCGGGGTGGTCTCGGTCATCGCGCTACCTCGGTTCGGCTCTCGCAGCTCCCTGATGGAGTCCACGGACGACGGCTCGGGCGCGCGGCCCGACCCGCATCCCCAGAGTGACAGACGGGCCTGGCCTCACGCGACCCGGCCGCCTGTCCTGTCGCGTCGAGCGGGCAGGAATGTCGCGTCGAGTGGGCAGGAATGTCCGGTCGAGCGGGCGGGAATGCCGCGTCAGGCGCCCCAGCCCATCGGGAACACCTCGAAGGCCGCGGCCATCGGCGTGCCAAGCCGAGTACCCGTCGCGCGCGCGATGCCCTCCAAGAACTCGGCCGGGTCGAAGTCCGCCCACCCGAGCCCGTCGATGTACGCCTTGTGCGCTGCGAGCGAGGCCACGCCTGCATCGAAGTGGTCCGTCGTGTCGACGCCGTGGCCGGCGAGCGGGGAGCCCGCCGCCCAGACGGCTCGTACGCCACCCCAGGGCTCGAGGCCGTCGACGAGCTGGTCGTTGAAGACCCAGCGGTTGCCGGCATCGCGTACCGCGTCGAGCACGGCTCGGCCCACTGCGATGTGGTCGGCCTGGTTGAGGTTCTGCCCTCCGAACGTGTCACGGAAGTTGCCGGTGATGACGATCTCGGGCCGGTGCCTGCGTACGATCTGCGCGATGGCTGCTCGAAGCGGCAGTCCGTACTCGAGCACCCCGTCGGGGAAGCCGAGGAACTCCACCTCCTGTACACCGACCAGGCGAGCGGACTCGATCTGCTCCGCCTCGCGAACGGCACGGCATTCTGCCGGGGGAAGTGCGTCGATACCCGCCTCTCCACTCGTCACCATCGCGTAAGCGACGTGCTTGCCCTGCGCGGTCCAACGGGCGATCGCCGCGGCAGTGCCGAACTCGAGGTCGTCGGGGTGCGCCACGACGGCCAGCGCCCGCTCCCAGGACTCGTCGACGGGCGCCAGCGGGGGAGGCATCGGCTCAGAGGTCATGCGGTCACTGTGGCAGACAGTCACGTGGCTGGCGACATCCCTATTGCCGACAACGGACAGCTGCGCCCGCTCGACGCGACATTCCTACCCGCTCGACGCGACATTCCTAACCGCTCGACGCGACATTCTTGCCCGCTCGACGCGACATTCTTGCCCGCTCGACCGGACGTTTGCGCCCACTCGGCCGGGAGGGGGCTACAGCTGCTCGCGCCACCGGTTGGTGATCGGCACCCGACGGTCGCGACCGAAGTTGCGCGCGGAGATCTTCGGCCCGGTGGGGAACTGCCTCCGCTTGTACTCCGCCCGGTCGACCATCGCGACCACCCGCTCGACGAGCGCCGGGTCGAACCCGTCCGACACCAGCTCACGCGAGCCCCGGTCCTGCTCGACGTACGCATCGAGCACCGCGTCGAGCACCTGGTCGGGGGGCTGCGAGTCGGAGTCGAGCTGGCCCGGCCGCAGCTCCGCCGACGGCGGCTTGCTGATCACGTCCTCGGGGATCGGCGGCTGCTCGCCGCGTCGGGCGGCCTCCTCGTTGCGCCAGCGGGCGAGCTTCCAGACGAGCGTCTTCGGTACGTCCTTGATGGGGGCGTACCCGCCGACCGCGTCGCCGTAGATCGTCGAGTAGCCGGTCGCGAGCTCGCTCTTGTTGCCGCAGGCGAGAACGAGGTGCCCGTGCTGGTTCGACAGCGCCATCCACACAACGGCTCGGATCCGCGCCTGCAGGTTCTCCTCGGCGAGCCCGTCGACCTTCACGGCCGAGCCGAACGCGTCGACCATCGCTGCGATGGGCACCGTGTCGAGGTGCAGCCCGGTGCGCCGTGCCAGCTCTGCGGCGTCCGTACGGGAGTGCTCGGACGACCATTCACTCGGGTTGGACACGCCGTACACCCGTTCCGCACCGAGCGCGTCGCACGCGATGGCGGCGACCAGCGTCGAGTCGATGCCTCCCGACAGCCCCATCAAGACGGTGCGGAACCCGTTCTTCGAGACGTAGTCCCGCAGTCCCGTGACGAGCGCGGAGTAGATCTCGCCCAGGTCGTCGAGCCGTTCCGCGCAGGGAGCAGGCAGCGGATCGTATCGCGGGAGGGGTTCGCTGGAGACGATCGTGCGGTTGACGCGCAGCCCGCAGAAGCGCGCCTCCGGGTCGGGCATCGCCGCCGTCGCCGCCGGCAGGTCCAGGTCGACGACCAGCAGCTCCGGCTCGAACTGCGCCGCGCGGGCCACGAGGGCACCGCTGGCGTCCACGACCAGCGAGTCCCCGTCGAAGACGAGCTCGTCTTGTCCACCGACGAGGTTGACGTACGCGAGCGCGCACACGCCCTCACGCGCTCGCCGGGCGCACAGCTCGAGGCGGACGTCGTCCTTGTTGCGCTCGTACGGAGACCCGTTCGGTACCACGAGCAGCGCAGCCTCGGCAGCATCCGCGGCCTCCGACGGCCCCTCCTGCCAGAGGTCCTCGCAGATGGCGAGAGCGACGTCGATGCCGTGGACCTGGACGACCTGGATCGTGTCGCCGGGAACGAAGTTGCGGATCTCGTCTCCCACCCCGTAGTTCCAGAGGTGGTGCTTCGCCTGCCGTGCGACGACCCGTCCGCCATGGAGCACCGCGACGGTGTTCTGGGGCAGGCCCTTCGGCTGGCCGAGCCGCTCGGCCACGTTCACCGCCCGGTCGAGGTACCCCACCACGACGGTGAGGTCGCCGAGACCCTCGTCGGCGAGCTTCTCCGCCAAAGCCTGCACCGCCTCGCGCGACGCGTCCACGAACGATGACCGCAGCGACAGGTCCTCGATCGGGTACCCGGTGAGCATCATCTCGGGCAGTACGACCAGGTGAGCCCCTCGGGTGGCGGCGTCGCGTACCGACTCCAGCGCGATCGCCGAGTTGCCGGCGAGGTCGCCCACCGTCGGGTTGACCTGGGCCAGGGCAAGCCGCAACTGGGGCACGGTACGAGCCTATCCGGGGGCTGCCTCGCGCCGCTCACCGAGACGTCGAGCGGTGACCGACACGCCGTCAGAATCGGGCCGGGGGTGACGCGTCGCGGGAGGGGGCAAGATGGAGGGCATGGGGAAGCAGGAAGACTTCGTACTGCGCGCGCTCGAGGAGCGTGACGTCCGCTTCGTGCGGCTGTGGTTCACCGACGTCCTCGGCTCGCTCAAGTCGGTCGCTGTCGCCCCCGCCGAGCTCGAGGGAGCGTTCAGCGAGGGCATCGGCTTCGACGGCTCCGCGATCGAGGGCTTCGCCCGCGTGTACGAGGCGGACATGCTGGCCAAGCCCGACCCGTCGACGTTCCAGCTGCTGCCGTGGCGCGGCGAGGGGCCGTCGACCGCCCGGATGTTCTGCGACATCCTCATGCCCGACGGCTCCGCCTCGTACGCCGACCCGCGCTACGTCCTCAAGCGCACCCTCAGCTCCGCCGCCGACCGCGGGTTCACGTTCTACACGCATCCGGAGATCGAGTTCTACCTGCTCAAGGACCGGCCTGCCGACGGCGCGGTGCCCGAGCCCGTCGACCGCAGCGGCTACTTCGACCACACCTCGCAGAGCATCGCCCACGACTTCCGACGCGACGCCATCACGATGCTGGAGTCGATGGGCATCTCCGTCGAGTTCAGCCACCACGAGGGCGGCCCCGGTCAGCAGGAGATCGACCTGCGCTACGCCGACGCGCTCAGCACCGCCGACAACGTGATGACGTTCCGCGTCGTGGTCAAGGAGGTCGCGCTCACCCAGGGCGTCTTCGCGTCGTTCATGCCGAAGCCCTTCACAGAGTTCCCGGGCTCGGCGATGCACACACACCTTTCCCTCTTCGAGGGGGACAACAATGCGTTCTTCGACGCGAGTGCCGACTACCACCTCTCCAAGACCGGCCGGGCGTTCATCGCCGGTCTGCTGACACACGCGGCGGAGATCACCGCG
>JAWWPH010000020.1:0-7169 GCA_033850875.1 Nocardioidaceae bacterium
GCTCGAGGCGCTCGCCCGCGACCTTGACGGCCAGTCGGGGCATGAATCCGAGGTCGGGGTTGCCCACGACCTCGCCGAAGACCCGTACCAGCTCGGCCCTGCGTACGGGCTCGGCGCCGACGTTGTAAACGCCACCGGGCGTCGTCAGCGCGGCCGCTACCGCGATGCCTGCGTCGTCCGGGTGGACGACGTGGGCCCATCCGAGCGGATCACCCAGCCCGACGGCCCGTCCCAGCCTCGCTTGGGTGAGCCGCCAGCGGGTCGCCGTGTCGTCACCGATCAGCTGCCCGAACCGCAGGATGACGCAGGTATGCGACGCGCTCTCGAACTCGGCGGCGTTCGCCTCGGCCACCGCTGAGGGCTCCACGGCCGACGTGACGCAGAGCGGGCTGTCCTCGGTGACCCACTCGTCGCCTCCGTCGGCGTACAGCAATGACACGCTCTCCTGGACGAGGCGGCGTACCCCCGCCTCCTTCGCCGCGGTCGCGACGACACGCGAGCCCTCCTCGCGAAGCCGGTCACTGACCCTCCAGCCGCTGCGCCGCATCGAGGCGCGGCCGACCGGATTGTGCGTCACGAGGTTGCAGACCACGTCGAAGCCGTCGAGGGCGGCAGACATCCGCTCGACGTCGAACAGGTGGGCGTAGCTGACGTCGACGCCGAGCCCCTCGACGATCGCCGCCTTCTCAGGCGAGCGCGCCAGGGCTGTGACGCTGTGTCCGTCGGCGACCAGGGCCCTGACGGCCGAGCGCCCCAGAACCCCCGTTGCACCGGTGACGAAGACCCGCACGCCGACACCTCCGATTCGCGTCAGATAACGAGACGATAACAGAGGATCCCAATAGGTGAGACGATCGAGCGCCTGGTGTGGTTCACGCGTCACCGGACGAGCCGTCTGCCTCCCGGACCTCGGTAGCCGGCCGGGCAGGCATCGGTCGACACGGTGGGTGCCATCCACCAGACTTCCGGACATGGCACACGAGCGCGCCGGGCAGCCCGCGCAACCCGAGGACCTCATCGACGTCGACCAGGTCGTCAGCGCCTACTTCGACATCCGTCCCGACCCGGCGAACCCGGACCAGCGCGTCGTCTTCGGCACGTCGGGACACCGCGGTTCGAGTCTCGACGGCGCGTTCAACGAGGCCCACATCGCTGCCACGACGCAGGCCATCTGCGAGTACCGCTCCCAGCAGGGCTATACCGGGCCGCTGTTCATCGGTAAGGACCCGCACGCACTGTCCGGGCCGGCCCAGGACACCGCGCTCGAGGTCCTGGTGGCCAACGGTGTCGACGTACGGGTGGACGCGGCGGAGGCGTTCACTCCGACGCCGTCGGTGTCGCTCGCGATCCTCACGGCCAACAAGGGTGGGGCGCAGGGGACGGCCGACGGCATCGTCGTCACTCCCTCGCACAACCCGCCGCGAGACGGCGGCTTCAAGTACAACCCACCGCACGGGGGGCCCGCCGACACCGAGGCGACCACCGCGATCGCCGACCGGGCGAATGCGCTGCTCGAGAGCGGGCTCGAGGGAGTTGCGAGAGTTCCGCTCGAGCAGGCGAAGCGCGAGGTCACGCCGTACGACTACATGGCCGCATACCTCGAAGAGCTTCCGACGGTGCTCGACCTGGACGCGATCCGGTCGGCAGGTGTCCGGATCGGGGCCGACCCGCTCGGCGGGGCAAGCGTCGCCTACTGGGGGGCCATTGCCGAGAGGTTCAAGCTCGACCTCACCGTGATCAACCCCGAGGTCGACCCGACGTGGCGCTTTATGACGCTGGACACCGACGGGAAGATCCGGATGGACTGCTCGTCGCCGAACGCAATGGCGTCGCTCATCGCCGCCCGCGACCGCTACGACATCTCGACCGGCAACGACGCCGACAGCGACCGGCATGGGATCGTGACCCCGGATGGCGGTCTGCTCAACCCCAACCACTTCCTGGCCGTCGCGATCCAGTATCTCTTCGGGCACCGTACGGGCTGGCCGGAGGCGGCCGCGGTCGGCAAGACGCTGGTCAGCTCGTCGATGATCGACCGGGTCGCTGCCGAGGTCGGCCGCAGGCTCGTGGAGGTACCGGTCGGCTTCAAGTGGTTCGTGCCGGGGCTCCTCGACGGCAGCATCGGCTTCGGCGGCGAGGAGTCGGCGGGCGCGTCGTTCCTGCGCAAGGACGGCAGCGCCTGGACGACCGACAAGGACGGGATCATCCTGGCCCTCCTCGCGAGCGAGATCCTGGCCGTGACAGGCAAGACGCCGAGCCAGCACTACGCGGGGCTCGTCGAGCGACACGGCGATCCGGCGTACGCACGCATCGACGCTCCTGCCGACCGTCAGCAGAAGGCGAAGCTGGCGAAGCTGTCCCCCGACGACGTCAAGGCGGACACGGTGGCCGGAGACGAGGTGACGGCGAAGCTGACGACGGCACCCGGTAACTCCGCGCCCATCGGCGGCTTGAAGGTGACCACCCGCTCGGCGTGGTTCGCGGCGAGGCCGAGCGGCACGGAGGACGTGTACAAGATCTACGCGGAGTCGTTCAAGGGGCCCGACCACCTCGCCCAGGTACAGGCGGAGGCGAAGAACGTCGTCGACGCCGCCCTCGCCTGAGCCCTTCTCGGGGTCAGGTCGGGAGGACCTCTCGAAGGTCGGAGTAGCCCCACGACGACTGCGGCTGGCGTACAGCCGCGGCGTCGCCGACGACGACCACGCTGAGATTCGCTGGATCGACGACGTCGACGTACGCGGCATTGGCCGATGCCGTGGTGACGGCACGTACCCCGGCCAGGTTGGTGTCGACGTAGTCCAGCGGCAGGCCCTGCGACAGCATCATCTCGACTCGGCTCACGACCGCCTCGGCCCGCTCGTACCCGAGCGCCGCCGACTCGGTGGCCGCTCGGATGCCCCGCTCGACCTCGTCGTCGGTGAGCGTTCCCGCGGCGTCCGACAAGATCGCGACGATGTCCGCGAGAGATGTGGCCGTGGCGTCGGTCCGTACCGCCGTCGAGACGGTGAAGACCCCGGCTCCGCGGCCGGTGTCCAGCGACGAGCCCGCCCCGTACGTCACTCCCTTCTCCTCGCGCAGCACCGTGTTGATCCGCGAGGAGAAGTTCCCGCCCACGGCGAAGTTCGCGACGAACATCGACGGCCAGCGAGGATCTCCGCGCAAGATGCCGGGCCCGGCGAGCCGGAGCGCCGACTGCGGGGCGTCCGGCCAGTCGCGCAGCATCAGCTGGCGGGTGTCGTGGACGACCGGGCGTCCCACCGCGGCTGCCGGCTCGCAGCCGGGATGGCTCCAGGCTCCGAAATGCTCGGCGATCGCTGCGAACGGGTCGACCGACGTGAAGTCGCCGGCGATGATCATCGTCGCGTTGCCGGGGTGCAGGTGAGTGGTGGCGTAGGCGACCACGTCCACCCGCTCGACCTGCTCGACGGTGTCGGCGGCCCCTCCGACGGGTCGGGCCGAGCGAGCCTCCCCGAACAGGGCTCCGTTGAGATCCTCGGTGGCGACGTGCTCGGGGTAGGCGTGCGACTGGTCGATCTCCTGTAGCCGCAGCCGTCTCTCCTTCGCGAACTCCTCCGCGGCGAAGGTCGGCCGGATCACGGCGTCAGCCATCAGACCGAGCGCGGGCGACAGGTTGGTGGTCGCCACCGACAGCCGGATAGCGAACCCGTCGGCGAACGCCGCCGCGTCGAGGTCGGCACCGCACAAGGCGATGGCATCGGCGAACTCCTCAGCGGACCGGCCCGCGGCTCCGCGCGACATGCAACGGCCGGTAAGTCCCGCGACTCCTTCGCGCGAGCGTGGCTCAGCGCCTAAGTCGACGTCGAACAGCAAAGACGCGGAGACGACGTACTGACCGCGGCAGTCGTACATCAAGACGCGCAGACCGTTGTCGAGCCGGCGCTCCACCGCGGTCGGGAAGCGCCAGTCGGCCGCCCGGGGCACATCCGGAGGGAGCTCGCGGACGGTCACGACTGCGACTCCGTGCTGTCGGGGAGAACCCTCGCCTGGGCGTTCAGGGCCGGGAGCAGCCACTGCGCGGCCGCCTGCCGGACCTCCTCAGGCGTGATCGAGCGGAGCAGGTCGAGCCGCTCGTTGACGAGGTTCGGGTCGTCGTGCAGCAGGGTGTAGCCCGAGATCGTGTCCGCCCGGCCCGATGCCGTGGCCATCTCGTCCAGCCAGTCCCGTTCGGCGTGCGCGCGTGCCATCGCGAGCTCGGCTCCGACCGGACCGGTGGTCGCGAACCGCTCGAGCACCTCCGCGACGGTGCCCACGACGTCGTCGAGGTCCTGACCCGGCACCGCGCGCACCGAGGCGACTCCCAGCGAGTTGCCCGCGATGAGGGTGTTGACTCCCATTCCGGCGGACACCGCGGTCTGGTCCTGGCGGACGAGGCGACGGTGCAGATGGCTGGTCTCGCCCTCTCCGACGATGCTGGACGCCAGCTCGACGGCCGCGAGCTCGCGGCTACCGGGCTCGTCTCGGGGCAACCGGGCGGCGAACCAGACGCCCGGCGACGGTACGTCCTCCTCGATGTCGAGGCGAGCAACGTCCTGCAGGGCGGGCAGGCTGGCGGGCAGCCGGCGGGGCGGCGTCTCACCCGGAGGTACGTCGCCGAAGTACAGCTCGGCCCTGGCGAACGCGTCGTCCTCGTCGACGTCCCCGACGATCGTCAGCACTGCGTTGCCTGGCTTGTAGTACGCCGCATGGAAGGCGGTCACCTCGTCGAGGGTGGCCTCTTTGAGCTGCTGCATGTTCCCGATCGGGAGGTGGCCATACGGGTGGTCGGCGTCGAAGAGGAGGGGCAGGATCTTCTCGAAAACGGTGCCGTACGGAACGTTGTCGTAGCGCTGGCCCCGCTCCTGCGCAACGACGTCCACCTGGTTCGCGAGGTTCTCCTCGGTCAACGCGTCCCCGAGGTACGCCATCCGGTCGGCCTCGAGCCACAGGGCCAGGTCGAGGATCGGCGTCGGCCCCGACTCGAAGTAGTTGGTCCGGTCGAACGACGTGGTCGCGTTGAGCGACGCCCCGTGGCCTTGAAGCAGCGTGAAGTGCTCACCGGACTTGACGTGGCGCGAGCCCTGGAACATCAGGTGCTCGAAGAGGTGCGCGAAACCCTGTCGGTCCGGTTGTTCGTGTCGCGACCCCACGTCGTACCAGAGGTTGACGGCGACCACGCCGAGGCCGGGGGTGGGGCTGACGACGACGCGAAGGCCGTTGGCGAGAGACGTGCAGGTGGCCGGGTAGTACACGTCTGCGCTCACAGCCTCGAATGTACCGGCACACCTGCGCCGGCCACTTTGGCCTGACTCCTCGAAGGAACCGGCTGACTCCTCGCCGGGACGTACCTGGCTCCTCGGCGCGGGAGGTGGCTGACTCATCCTGCGAAGCGCTCATGTTGCCCCTCCTCAGGAGCTATGGTTGGACAATGGGGGAAAGTGCGCCAAAGGGACGAATCAAACGACGGCTCTGCTATGCCCTGGCGCTCGCGGTTCCGCTGTCCTTCGGGGTGGCCCACGTGGTGATGTCAGGCTCGTCCGACGACGGCAGCAACAGCAGGGATGTCATCACAGCGACGACCTATGAGAGCTCGACGTCTCAGCCCGGCAAGTCAGCGGCGGGGCTGCTGTCGCTCCCCTCCGTGAACGCACTCAAGGCGTCACTTCGGCACGCCGCCCAAGGCTCGTTGCCGTCGCTGAGCCATCCCGGCTCCCAGCCGGCTGTCATCGACGAGACGCGCCACCAGCGCATCGCCGACGTGAGCGCCAACACCTCGTACGACGTGCCGCGAGCCGCCCTCAACGCCTACCAGAATGCCGCGAAGAGCCTCGCCTCGTCCGACCCCGGCTGTCACCTGAGCTGGGGCGTGCTCGCAGCCATCGGCCAGGTCGAGTCCGACCAGGGGCGCTACGGCGGCGCCAAGGTGCTCGCCGACGGCACGACCTTCCCCACGATCGTCGGCATGCAGCTCGACGGGGTCGGCAAGGTCGCGAGGATCCCGGATACCGACAACGGCCGGCTGGACGGTGACAAGGTCTGGGACCGCGCGGTCGGACCCATGCAGTTCATCCCGAGCACCTGGGCCACCGTCGGCGCCGACGGCGACGGTAACGGTACGCGGAACCCGAACGACTTCGACGACGCGGCGCTGGCCACGGCTCAGTACCTGTGCGCCGGGGGCGGCGACATGCGGGTCGTCGCGCAGGCACGCCGGGCGGTCTTCAGCTACAACCACTCCGCCGACTACGTCACGCTCGTGCTGACCATCGCCGAGCGGTTCGACGGCGGTACCGTCACCGTCGTCTCGAACTCCGCTACCCCGACGGCCGCACAGCGACGGACACAGGAGGCAGCGGCGGCCGCACAAGCGCGCCGCGACGCGCGAGCGGCGGCTCGTCACCATCACGCGGCGACGAGGCACCACCACAAGCCCGCGCCCGGGCCGGACCCGAGCCCCACGCCGACCCCGACGCCGCACCACCACAAGCCCAAGCCGCACCACCACAAGCCGGCTCCTCACCACCACCAGCCGAAGCCCCACCACCACAAGCCCAAGCCCCACCACCACAAGCCGAAGCCCCCACCGCCGCCACCGCCACCGCTGCCACCACCGGTCGTCACCACGACGCTCACCGGCGTCTTCACCACCGACGAAAACGGAGTCTGGAGCGTCGACGGCACGCCGATCGACCTGGGTACCGCCAACCTCGACCTGATCCAGGGCGACTACGACGGGGACGGCACGGCGGAGTCGGTCGCCGACGAGCTGGACGGCCTGCAGTTGCAGGGAGTAAACGGCATCGTCGGGTCAGTGGGTCTCGAGGCTGACGGGCTCGTGGTCACGATCAACAACCTGGCCTTCGACCCGAACCTGGTGCTCATGTCACCACCCCCTGGGCCCCAGGCGGGCCCAACCCCGCCCTCGGGCGAGCCGCCCAGCACCGGCCCGGTACCGTCCGCGCCGGCCACCTCGACGCCTTAGCGGCCGCCCTTCTCCGGTGCCACCGCGGCCCTGAGGGTGGCGGCGACCAGCGTGGCCAGCTCCGACGTGGCGAGGTCTTCGATGGGCGACGGCAACGCGAGGCACCAGTTCTCACGACCCTCGGCGCCGGGCAGGTTCGGGCGACGCTCCACACCGAGCGCGTCCTCGAGGGTTGCGCTGAGCAGCACGG
>JAWWPH010000051.1:0-5436 GCA_033850875.1 Nocardioidaceae bacterium
GCTCACCGGGCGCTCGTGGTGCTCGGCTACCCGTCGATCGCCTCCGCAGCCGACGACGCACCACAGCTCCTCGCGCACCGGCCGACGGCGTGCGAGGGCCTCGACTCGAGGATCACGGACGTGGTGCGCGCATCCCACGGACCGCGGGCCGTACCCGCCCTGCCCGATGGCGACGCCTGGCTGCTCGTCGAGGTCGTCGGCGACACCGAGGCGGAAGCACTCGCCGCCGCAGCCCTGGTACGCCGGGACGCGGGTACGTCCTCGGCTCTCGTCGTCTACGACACCGCAGGGATGCAGGCTCTGTGGCGCATCCGCGAGGACGGCGCGGGTCTCGCGGCGCGTGCCCTGACTCCGCCGGGCCAGCCCGGCTGGGAGGACGCGGCCGTCCCACCCGAGAGGCTGGGCGGCTACCTGCGCGACTTCGACTCCCTGCTCGCGCAACACCGGCTGCACGGGGTCCCCTACGGGCACTTCGGCGACGGCTGCGTCCACGTACGGATCGACTTCCCCGTCGGCACCGAGTCCGGGGCAGATGTGCTCCGTAGCTTCGTCGAGGACGCGGCCCGCCTCGTGGCGTCGTACGGCGGGTCGCTGTCCGGAGAGCACGGAGACGGTCGCGCCCGCAGCGACCTGCTCGGCCTCATGTACCCCCCGCACATCATCGAGCTGTTCTCGGACGTGAAGTCGATCTTCGACCCAGCGGGACTGCTGAACCCAGGCGTTCTCGTCGACCCGCGCCCGCTGGACGCCGACCTGCGGCTCACCTCCCGCAGAAAGGTCCGAGGCGGCCTCGGCGTCCGGCTGGCGGCCGACGCCGGTGACTTCTCTGCCGCGGTGCACCGGTGCATCGGCGTCGGCAAGTGTCTGGCAGACAACAGCGCCGCGGGCGGCGTCATGTGCCCCTCCTACCGCGCCACGCGCAACGAGAAGGACTCGACACGAGGGCGCGCCAGGGTGCTCCAGGACATGGTGTCGGGAGCGTTCACGGAGGGCTCCGGCCCCTCGTGGAGGGCCGACGAGGTCGCCGACGTCCTCGAGCTGTGCCTTGCCTGCAAGGGATGCGCGTCGGACTGCCCGACCGGGGTCGACATGGCGACGTACAAGGCGGAGGTCCTGCACCAGCGGTACCTACACCGCCTCAGACCCCGCAGCCACTACACGCTCGGCTGGCTCCCGTACTGGGCCGCGCTCGCCCAGCGCGCGCCTCGTCTTGTCAACGCCGCGTTCACCCGGCCGTTGTCCTCCCGCGTGGTCAGGTGGACCGCGGGCATCGACGAGCGACGGCGACTACCCGCGTTGGCCCTCCAGACATTCCGGGCGTGGAGCCGCGAGCGTCCTCAGGAACCCGACCTCCGTCCCCTTGTCGTGCTCTGGGCCGACACGTTCACCGACTTCTTCAGCCCGGCCGCCGGCCGCGCCGCTGTCGACCTGCTCGAACGGGCGGGCTACCGCGTGGAAGTGCCGCGCGACCCCCTCTGCTGCGGCCTCACCTGGATCAGCACCGGACAGCTCGCCCGGGCCAGGAAGACACTCGCCCACACAGTGGCCGTGCTGGCGAAGTATGCCGACCGCGGAGTACCCGTGGTCGGACTGGAGCCGTCGTGCACGGCCGTGCTGCGAGCAGATGCCAGGGAGCTGCTCGACGACCCGCGGGTCGAACGGCTGGCGGCGCAGGTACACACCCTTGCCGAGCTGCTCGCCCGAACGCCCCGCTGGGAGCCCCCGGACCTCCGCGACGTCTCGGTGGTCGCCCAACCGCACTGTCACCACGCATCGGTCCTGGGCTGGGAGGCCGACGAGGCACTGCTCGGTCGAGCCGGTGCGCACGTGACGAGGGTAGGCGGCTGTTGCGGCCTCGCCGGCAACTTCGGCATGGAGAAGGGCCACTACGACGTCTCGGTCGCGGTGGCCGAGCTCGACCTGCTTCCGGCGGTGCGGTCGGCGCCGCCAGGAAGTGTCGTCGTCGCCGACGGGTTCAGCTGCCGTACCCAGCTGGCCTCTCTCGCGGATGTCGGCGCCGTCCACCTGGCCGAGCTGCTGACGGGTCGCGCTGCCGACCGCTGATCGAGCCGGCGGACGCCTCGCATCCAGCGTGTGCCCGACGGGGACGAGGCCGAGACGAGGGAATTACTCGTTTTGACCCTGCTCTGCCCACCCGGTAATCTTGAGAACTGTGCCTGGGCAACTCCAGGCCCTCTCGTGTGCGCACGGTGCGTCGGGGCGGATCTGTCCGCCGACGCCACACAGTGTCCTGCACCCCCGAAAAGCTTCGACGACAGGAAAGAGAACGACGCGGTGCCCACCATCCAGCAGCTGGTCCGCAAGGGCCGCCAGGACAAGGTGTCGAAGACGAAGACGCCGGCCCTGAAGGGATCGCCCCAGCGGCGCGGCGTCTGCACGCGCGTGTACACGACCACGCCGAAGAAGCCCAACTCCGCACTGCGCAAGGTCGCCCGCGTCCGGCTGACGAGCGGCATCGAGGTCACGGCGTACATCCCCGGTGTCGGGCACAACCTCCAGGAGCACTCGATCGTGCTCGTTCGCGGCGGTCGCGTCAAGGACCTCCCCGGTGTGCGGTACAAGATCATCCGTGGCTCGCTCGACACGCAGGGCGTGAAGAACCGCAAGCAGGCTCGCAGCCGCTACGGCGCGAAGAAGGAGAAGAGCTGATGCCGCGCAAGGGACCCGCCGCCAAGCGGCCGATCGAGATCGACCCGGTCTACGGGAGCCCGCTGGTCACCCAGCTCATCAACAAAGTGCTCGTCGACGGCAAGAAGCAGGTTGCCGAGCGGATCGTGCACAGCGCCCTCGAGGGCTGCCGTGAGAAGAGCGGCACCGACCCGGTCGTCACGCTGAAGCGCGCGCTCGACAACGTGAAGCCCACGCTGGAGGTCCGTCCCCGGCGGGTCGGCGGTGCCACCTACCAGGTCCCCGTCGAGGTCCGGCCCGTCCGGTCCACGACCCTCGCCTTGCGCTGGCTGGTTCGCTACTCGCAGGCCAGGCGCGAGAAGACCATGTCCGAGCGGCTGATGAACGAACTGCTCGACGCCTCCAATGGTCTCGGAGCCGCCGTGAAGCGACGCGAGGACACCCACAAGATGGCCGACTCCAACAAGGCGTTCGCCCACTACCGCTGGTGACCTGTACACCTCCGGCACGGCATGAAATCGCCCTCCGGAGCGTTGTACACAGACGTCACCGCACTCATCACTTTTACCGTTAGGGAACGCCAATCGTGGCAATCGACATCACCACCGACCTCGGCAGAGTCCGCAACATCGGCATCATGGCCCACATCGATGCCGGCAAGACGACGACGACCGAGCGCATCTTGTTCTACACCGGCATCAACTACAAGATCGGTGAGGTCCACGAGGGCGCGGCCACCATGGACTGGATGGAGCAGGAGCAGGAGCGCGGCATCACCATCACGTCCGCCGCGACCACCTGCATGTGGCACGACCACACCATCAACATCATCGACACGCCGGGACACGTCGACTTCACCGTCGAGGTCGAGCGTTCGCTGCGCGTCCTCGACGGCGCCGTGGCCGTCTTCGACGGAGTCGCCGGGGTCGAGCCGCAGTCGGAGACCGTCTGGCGGCAGGCAGACCGCTACCTCGTACCGAGACTCTGCTTCGTCAACAAGCTCGACCGCACCGGCGCGGAGTTCCACCGCTGCGTCGAGATGATCGAGAGCCGCCTCGGTGCGGTACCGCTCGTGCTGCAGATCCCGATCGGCACCGAGAGCGACTTCATCGGCGTCGTCGACCTGATCAACATGCGCGCTCTGACGTGGCGCGGCGAGACGGAGAAGGGCGAGGACTACGACATCGAGGAGATCCCCGCGTCGCACCTCGACGCGGCACGCGAGTGGCGTGACCGGCTCCTCGAGACCATCGCCGAGGCCGACGACGAGATGATGGAGCTGTACCTCGAGGGCGAGGAGCCCACGGTCGAGGCGCTGCACGCGGCCATCCGCCGCGCGACCCTCGCCGCCAAGCTCACGCCCGTCCTCACGGGCAGCGCCTTCAAGAACAAGGGCGTACAGCCCCTGCTCGACGCCGTGGTCGCCTACCTGCCGTCGCCGATCGACATCGACGCGGTGGAGGGCCACTCCGTCAAGGACGAGTCCGTCGTCGTGAAGCGCCGCCCCAACGAGGACGAGCCGTTCTCGGCGCTGGCGTTCAAGATCATGGCCGACCCGCACCTGGGCAAGCTCACCTACCTGAGGGTGTACTCCGGCCGCCTCGACACGGGTACGACCGTGCTCAACCCCACCAAGGGGCGCAAGGAGCGCATCGGCAAGATCTACCGGATGCACGCCAACAAGCGTGAGGAGATCGCGTCGATCGGCGCCGGTCACATCGTCGCCGTCATGGGCCTGAAGGACACCACTACCGGCGAGACGTTGTGCAGCATCAACGACCCGGTCGTCCTGGAGTCGATGACGTTCCCGGCACCGGTCATCCACGTCGCGGTCGAGCCGAGGTCTAAGGGCGACCAGGAGAAGCTCGGTATGGCGATTCAGCGCCTGTCCGAGGAGGACCCGACCTTCCAGGTACGCACCGACGAGGAGACCGGCCAGACCATCATCGCCGGTATGGGCGAGCTGCACCTCGAGGTGCTCGTCGACCGGATGCGTCGCGAGTTCCGCGTCGAGGCCAACGTCGGCAAGCCGCAGGTGGCCTACCGCGAGACGATCCGCAAGGCCGTGAGCAAGGTCGACTACGTCCACAAGAAGCAGACCGGTGGCTCCGGTCAGTTCGCCAAGGTCGTCATCGACATGGAGCCGACCGGCGGAGGCGACGGCGGCTACGAGTTCGTCAACGCCGTCACCGGTGGACGCATCCCGCGCGAGTACATCCCGCCCGTCGACGAGGGCATCCAGGAGGCGATGGAGTTCGGCGTCCTCGCCGGCTACCCCATGGTCGACCTCAAGGTGACCTTGCGAGACGGTGCCTACCACGACGTCGACTCATCCGAGATGGCGTTCAAGATGGCGGGGCGGATGGTCTTCAAGGAGGCCGCTCGCAGAGCCGACCCGGCGCTGCTCGAGCCCATGATGGCCGTCGAGGTCACCACACCTGAGTCCTACATGGGCGACGTGATCGGCGACCTCAACGCCCGCCGCGGCCAGATCCAGGCCATGGAGGAAGGTCTCGGCGGGGTGAAGCTCGTGAAGGCCCTCGTCCCACTGTCGGAGATGTTCGGTTATGTCGGCGATCTGCGTTCCAAGACGCAGGGCAGGGCGTCGTACTCCATGCAGTTCGACTCGTACGCCGAGGTTCCCCGTAACGTCGCTGACGAGATCATCCAGAAGGTCCGCGGCGAGTAACATCGGCCCGGCGCAACCCGCAACGTTCAAAGTTTCGATCTAGGAGGAAGTCCAAGTGGCGAAGGCCAAATTCGAGCGGACCAAACCGCACGTCAACA
>JAWWPH010000382.1:0-4117 GCA_033850875.1 Nocardioidaceae bacterium
GGCCCGCTCGAGGTACTCCATCGAGGGCCCCATGTTGATGAAGCCGCCGTACTGGTCGGTGCGGTCGGGCAGCCCGGGGAACACCGGAAGGCCGTCGAGGGCGAAGTTCACCTTCGCCGACGTGCCCTGGAACTTGAAGCGGGTGATGTTCTCGACCAGGTCGCTCGGCAGCTCACGCGGCTCCACCAGCTCGAGGAAGGTACGCCTCGGGTCGAGCGCGCTGACCACCGTGCCCGCGTTGAGCTCGGTGCCGTCGGCCAGGGCGACGCCGACGGCCTGGCCGTCCCGCGTCAGCACGCTGTCGACCTCGCAGTCGAGCATGATCTCGGCGCCGTACGCCTGGGCGGCACGTGCGAGCACCTGGGTGAACCCGCCGTTGCCGCCCTTGTGGAACGCCCACGCGCCGAAGTTGCCGTCGTGCTCGCCCAGTGAGTGGAACAGCAGCACCAGCCCGGAGCCCTGCGACATCGGCCCGACCTTGGTCCCGATGATGCCCGACGACGCCAGGTACCCCTTCAGGATGTCGCTCTCGAAGTAGTCGTCGAGGAAGTCGGCGACGCTCCCGGTCAGCAGCCGGACGAGGTCGTGCATGACCTTCGGCTCGACCCCGCGCAGGTGGGAGGCCAGGTCGGCCAGCGCCTCCAGGTCCTCGACGGACTTCCCGAAGATGTCGGGCGGTGCCTTGTCGAACAGAGGTTTGACAACCTGGCAGACCCGGTTCATGTCGTGCTCGTAACGCTCGTAGGCGTCGGCGTCGTGGGGCGAGTGCCGCTTGATCTCCTGGATCGCCTCGTCGTGGTCGCTCCCGAGCAGGAGGTAGTCACCGTTCTCCATCGGGGCGAAGGACGACGGCATCAGGATCGGCATGAACCCGTGCCGGACCAGGTCGAGGTCCTGGATGATGTCCGGGCGCAGCAGGCTCAGCGCGTACGAGAACGTCGTGAAGTGGAAGCCCGGGTACAGCTCCTCGGTGATGGCCGCGCCCCCGACGAAGTCGCGCCGCTCGATGATGAGCGTCTTGAGGCCGGCCTTGGCCAGGTACGCGCCGTTGACCAGGCCGTTGTGTCCGGCACCGACGATGATCGCGTCGTAGTTCCGCGGAGTGGACATGGTGTCAGGCCGTCTTTCGGGTCGGGTTGAAAAGGGGCAGCCGCGCCACGTCGGCGGCGACGGTTCGGTAGCGGTGGTCGATGGTGATCTCGAGGTTGACGCGCGACCCCGGCGACGCCAGGTCGGGACGGACCCGTGCCATCGCGATGTGGCGTTGCAGCATCGGCGAGTACATGAGGCCGGTCGCGTAGCCGATGCGCTCCCCCTCGTCGTCGTACAGCATGGACTCGTACGACAAGGGTGTCTCGTCCTTCGGCGTGAGCAACCCTGCCTCGGTGTGCAGCCGGTCGAACTGGTGCCAGTCGACACTCAGCCCGACCGTGAGCCACCGGGATGTCTTGTCGGCCAGCTCCCTGCGGAGCGCGGCGCGCCCGATGAACGGCCGGTCGGCCGCGTCGATCCCGCGCAGCATCCAGCCGAACCCCAGCTCGCGAGGCGTGATGCGCTCGTTGTCGTTGTACGCCAGCCGGCTCGAGCTGAACTCGACGTCGATCAGCACCAGGCCCGCCTCGATCCGGGTCATCAGCAGCGCATCCTCACCGAACGGGCGCAGCCCCCTGCCGGCGCCGGCATCGATCACCGCGTCGAGCACCGCAAGCGCGTCGTCGGCACCCACGAAGATCTCGAAGCCGAGGTCGCCGGTGTAGCCCGTGCGGGAGAGCGTCACGGGGGCGGTGCCGATCTTGGTCGAGCACAGGTCGAAGAACGCGAGACCGTTGACGTCCGGCGTCAGCGTCTCGAGGATCTCGCGCGAGCGGGGTCCCTGGACGGCGAGCACGCCGAAGTCGTCGCTGACGTCCTCGATCTCGACCGAGAGGCGGCCGATGAGGTCGGTGAAGTACCCGAGGTTCGGCCGCGCGGTCGTCATGAAGAACTCGGTGTCGGAGTGCCGGAAGACGACGCCGTCCTCGAGCACGTACCCGCGGTCGTCGCACCAGATCGTGTACTGCGCCCGCCCGGGCCGGCACTGCCTGACGTCACGGGTCAGCACGCCGGCCAGGAACCGCTCGGCGTCCTTGCCGCGGATCCAGTACTTGAACAGGGGCGAGGTGTCGAAGAAGCCGGCGCTGTTGCGGACCGCGAAGTACTCGTGCTTGGCCGACATGTCGTACCGCAGTGCGCTCAGGTATCCCGACCAGTGGGAGTACAGCCCGGTGCGGTTCAGCTCGCTGAGCCGGTCGTGGAAAGGGGTGGTCTTCATCGTCGCTCGCCGGCTTCCGGTAGGTGGACGTCGTCCCGAGTGGGTTCCCGTCACCTTAAAGGCTCATTGGACAGTTGTGCAATAGCACGTAAAGTGGCGCCATGACGCGCATGACGCCGGCGCAGCGTCGCGAGGAGATCGTCAACGCGACGGTCACCGTGATGCTCCGCAAGGGCATCGCGGCCACCACCGCGCGCGACGTCGCCGAGCAGATGGGCACCTCGAGCGGGCTCATCCACCACTACTTCCTGTCGATGGACGACCTGCTGGCCGCCGCCTTCGACCGGGCCGCGGGACAAGACCTCGACGTGACGCGTACGGCGATGGCCGCGGTCGGCGCTCCGGTGGCGCGCCTGGCCACGTTCTTCGGCACGTATGCGCGGGCCGAGCAGACGTGGGCCTTCCAGCTCTGGCTGGACGCCTGGGCCGAGGCGTCTCGCCGCCCTGCGGTGCAGATGACGTCTCGGCGGCTGAACGGAGCATGGCAGCGGCTGCTGGCCGACACGATCCGCGCCGGGGTCGCCTCCGGCGAGGTGTCGTGCACCGACCCCGAGGCGACGGCCTGGCGGATCCTGTGCCTGCTCGACGGCCTGGCGCTGCAGGTCGTCGCGCACGCGGGGGCCATCGATCGGCACCACGTGATCGGCTGGTCGCTGGTGTACGCAGAGTCCGAGCTCGGGCTGGCGCCCGGTGCGCTCGGAGCCGCTCCGGAGGATGCGCTCGCACCAGGGGCTACTCCCGCCGGGCCGGCCTACGACCGGGCCACGTCTCCCTGAGCGTCGGGACTACCTGAGCGTCGGATCTCCGGTGTCGGGCCGTCGTTCGCGGCGGTGCGCCAGCAGGTCCCGTGACATCAGCTCCGCCGCGCCAGAGACGCTCTCGCCGAGGTACGTGCCCGGAACGCCGTGCCGGGATCTGGCGGACAAGAAGGCGTTGCCCGCGTAGTAGATCCGAGCCGGCGTGGCCTGCACCCCGACCATCGACTCCACCGCCGCCCGCCGCCCGACAGCGAGGTGGCACACCACCACGACTGCAGCGGCCATGGTGCCCTCCACGGCGGACAGCAGGGCACGGGCCGGTGTCCGGGCCCCCAGCAGCCGGCACTCCCAGCCGCGGTCGGCGAGCAGGACTCCCATCGCCTCGAGACCCAGCGTGTGCAGGTCGCGCGGGCCGCAGGTGAGGATGATCGTCTCCGGGTGCCAGGGCGACGGGCCCAGATGCTGCAGCTTGCTCAGCCAGGCGCGTGCGGCCTCGGTGGCGAGGTGCTCGTGCGCGACGTCGCATCTCCCGCTCTGCCACCACAGGCCGATCTGGTGCATAGCCGGCAGCAGCACACCGGCGACCGACTCGTCGAGCCCCAGCTTGTCGCGGGCATGGTCGAGTACGGCCCGCAGGCTGCTCGGGTCCAACCGATAGGCCGCCTCGAGGAAGGCGGCGATGAGCGGCTGGTTCGGACTCGTGGTGCTGGCTCCGAGGCGCACGAGCGCCGCCGCGTCCGCCGCCCGACGTCCCCGCGCGATCTCGTCGCGCATCGTACGCAGCGCCGCGAGCTCCGACGTCTGGTACCGGCGGTGGCCGCCCGTGCTGCGCGGAGTCGTCGGGATCCCGTAGCGACGCTCCCAGGACCGGATCGTCGGCGCGGGCACGGCGAGGATCTCGCTGACCGCCCGGATCGACAACCCTGCACCGATCTCGGGCTCGCCGTCGGGACCGCCTCCCGAACCCTGGTTCATGTGCAGACCTCCGGTCGCTGCGCGATGATCGGCACTGAGCCACCGACTGGAATTATCTTATGCGGACGATCCG
>JAWWPH010000104.1:0-3605 GCA_033850875.1 Nocardioidaceae bacterium
GGGACCTCGGCGGGAACCTCGACGACGAGGTCGACCGCTCACTCGAGTCGGCGACCCTCAGCAGGCAGCAGATCGGCCAGCTGTACCCGCGGTACCCGTACGCCGCCCACACGCCGATCGTCACGCAGGGTGCCGTGGTGGACGGCGTGTACGAGCAGAACGCATCGAAGGGCGGCACCCGGCTACCACGACGGCCGCCGTTCCTGCTGCGCTCGGCGCGGGCTCTGCGCGGGGTCCGATGGGCGAGCCGCGGCCTGAGCTCGCTGCTCGGTCTCGCCACGGGAGACGGACTCGGCTCGAACGCGTGGGCCGTCTCCGGCAGGCACACCGCCAGCGGGTCGCCGATCCTCGCCAACGACCCGCACCTGTCGGCGTCGATGCCGGGCACGTGGTACCAGATGGGCCTGCACTGCACCACCGTCAGCAGCGCCTGCCCGTTCGACGTCTCGGGTTTCACCTTCGCGGGCCTGCCCGGTGTGGTCATCGGTCACAACGCGCACATCGCCTGGGGGTTCACCAACGTCGACCCCGATGTCGAGGACCTCTACCTGGAGAAGCTCTACCGCGGAGACCGGTACCTCTACAACGGTCGCAAGCTGCCGCTCGTCACCCGTCGGGAGTCCTTCCGGATCGCCGGGGAGGACGAGCCGGTCACCATCACCGTGCGGGAGTGCCGCGACGGGCCCCTGATCTCAGACGTCGGCTCGGACGAGGCGAAGGTCGGGAGGACGGCGCCCGTGCCGGCATCGGCGCCGAGCCGAGGACGCGGGTACGGTGTCGCGCTGCGCTGGACCGCGCTCCAGCCGGGCAGGACCGCCGACGCGCTGTTCGGCATCGACGCCGCGCGGAACTTCCGTCAGCTGCACGACGCGGCGCGAACCTTCGAGGCACCCGGTCAGAACATCGTGTACGCCGACGTACACGGCCACATCGGGTACCAGGCCACCGGTCGGATACCCATCCGCCGCACCGGGCAGGGCGACTGGCCGGTGCCGGGTTGGGATCCCGCGTACGAGTGGTCCGACAGCTATGTCCCCTACGACGCCCTCCCGAACGTCCGCGACCCGAAGGACGGCTACGTCGTCACCGCGAACCAGGCGGTCACGAGGCCGCGGTACCCGTACTACATCGGGGACTCGTACGACTCGGGTTACCGCAGCTCGCGGATCCGTGCGCTGCTGGAGCACAAGCAGGGCCTGACTGTGCAGGACATGGCATCGATCCAGCTCGACGACTACAGCGTGCTGGCCGAGAAGCTCGTCCCCCTGCTGCGCTCGATCCCTCTGCCGTCGCCGTACTACCGGCAGGGCCAGCGCGTGCTGGGCGACTGGGACTTCCACCAGGACAGCGACTCACCGGGTGCTGCGTACTTCAACGTGGTCTGGCGCCGGCTGCTGGCCCTCACCTTCCACGACCAGCTGCCGAAGGCGGCCTGGCCCGACGGCGGATCACGCTGGTGGCAGGTCGTGCTCGACCTGGTCAAGCAGCCGCACGACATCTTCTGGGACGACATCGACACCGCCGGGGTCCGCGAGAGCCGCGACGACATCCTCCGGAGGGCGCTCATGCAGGGCAGGGACGAGATCACGAGCATCCTGTCCCGGGACCCGAGCCGCTGGGCGTGGGGCGAGCTGCACACGCTGACGCTGCGGAACCAGACCCTCGGCAGCAAGGGGTCGCCCGTCGCCTTCCTCTTCAACCGCGGCGGGTACCGGCTCGCGGGCGGCGGCTCTCTGGTCGACGCCACGAGCTGGGACGCCGCCAAGGGGTACGGCGCCACGAGCGTCCCGTCGATGCGCATGATCGTTCCGCTGGACGACCTCGACGCGGCACGCTGGATAAACCTCACCGGGGCCTCGGGTCACGCCTTCGACGGCCACTACACCGACCAGACCAAGCTCTGGGCAGCCGGCGAGACGCTGGCGTGGCGATTCACGCGGGACGCCGTACGCAGCTCCGCTGCCGACACCCTCGTGCTAGAGCCTTCCCGCTGAGGTCCACAGCGTTCGTGTCGGTGTGACCAGAACGTCTACCGGCTGATCGTGGGCGTCGGTCGGAACGGCGTCCAGCACCTCGTCGTCGTACAGGAGCAGGCATCTCGGACTCGTGGCCCGCGACCGGGTGAGGGCCCGGTCGTACGAACCGCCGCCACGGCCGAGACGCTCCCCGGACACCGAGCCTGCAACTCCGGGGCAGATGACCAGGTCGACCATCTTCAGGGCATCGACACCGAGCCGCGGCGTCGTCGGCTCGACCAGGCCGAGGGGCCCCGGCTGCAGCGCGTCCGCACGGTACGGCGCCCAGTCCAGCTCACTTCCGGGAAGCAGCACCGGGAGCAGGACGTCGACGCCGGCCAGGTGCAGCCGCTCCAGCAGCGGACCCGTCCCCGGCTCCCCATCGAGTGACACGTACGCGCTCACGCGACGCACGCCCCGCTCGGCGACGAGGCCGCCGACACGGTCGGCCAGCCGTAGTGCCGCGAGACGGACCTCGTCGGCGTCACGCGCCCGACGGGCCAGGAGCATCGTGCCCCGGACGTCGCGCTTGGCCGCCGCGACCGAGCGGGAAGGCGTCACCCGACCACTGTAGGACCGGCCGACGGCGGGGTCGGCGGCCGCCGGTGACGTCCCCTACCATGCCGACATGAGTGCCCAGGGTCTAGCCGCGGCGCAGGAGAAGATGCGAGCCGGCGGTGTGCAGCAGACGGCCATCGACGTGTTCAGCCACTACTACTCCCAGCTGGAGTCCGGCGCGACCGGCATCATCGCCGAGTCCGACATCGCTCCCCTCGAGAACCCCACCCGGCTGGCCGACCTCGACCACGGCGGGGATGCCGGTCGCGAGGCCCTGGACGCGACCGTGGTGATCAAGCTCAACGGCGGCCTCGGCACATCGATGGGCATGCACGGGCCGAAGTCTATGCTCGAGGTGCACGGCGGCCACACGTTCCTGGACGTCATCGCCCGACAGGTCCTCGCGGCGCGGCGGTCATTGGGTGTCAGGCTGCCACTGCTCCTGATGAACTCGTTCAGGACGCACGACGAGTCGCTGGAGGCCCTTGCGGCGTACCCGGACCTGCCCTCGGGAGACCTGCCGCTCGACTTCCTGCAGAACCGCGAGCCGAAGCTGCTGGCAGACGACCTCACACCGGTGGAGTGGCCGCCGGAGCCGTCGTTGGAGTGGTGCCCGCCGGGACACGGCGACCTGTACACCGCGCTGCCCGGCTCCGGGCTCCTTCAGCGGCTGCTCGACGAGGGCCTGCGGTACGCGTTCGTCTCCAACGGCGACAACCTCGGCGCGACCGCCGACCCACGGGTGGCCGGCTGGTTCGCGAGCAGCGGGGCTCCCTATGCCGCGGAGGTCTGCCGCCGCACTCCGGCCGACCGTAAGGGCGGTCACCTCGCGGTGCGGCGCAGTGACGGCCGCCTGGTGCTGCGCGACTCGGCCCAGACGGCCCCGGAGGACGAGGGCGCCTTCGCCGACGAGAGTCGCCACCGGTACTTCCACTGCAACAACCTGTGGTTCGACCTGCGCGAGCTGGCCGCACGCCTCGAGGAGCGTGACGGGGTGCTGGGTCTCCCGTTGATCCGCAACACGAAGACCGT
>JAWWPH010000389.1:0-5482 GCA_033850875.1 Nocardioidaceae bacterium
TCGGTGCGGCAGATGCGGGCGAAAGCCACCCGTCCGAGCTTGCTGCTGTCGGCCACCACGACGGTCCGGCGCGCCCGCAGCAGGAAGGACCGGTCGGTATGCGCCTCGACCTCGTCATGGCCGCTGGCCCCTTCGGCAACCGTGAGACCGTCGACGCCCACGAACGACATGTCCAGGTGCAGCCCGTCGATCGCGGTGTCCGCCGCCGGCCCCACCAGGGCGTAGCTCGCGTGCCGCGCCGTCCCCCCGGCCACGACGACCCTCAGGGAGGGGCGGAGCACCAACTCGGTGGCGATGTTCAGCGCGTTCGTCACCACGGTGACGTCGCTGATGTGCACCAGCGCACGGGCGACCTCGGTCACCGTCGTGCCTGCCGTCATGCCGACGACCGTGCCGTCGGTGACGAGGGCGGCGGCGGCCTTGCCGATCCGTCGTTTCTGCGGGTGGTGGTGCGCCTCGCGGTAGCGCAGCGGCAGCTCGAGGCCGATGTCCCCAGCGACGGCCCCACCGTGCGTTCGGGAGAGCAGCCCCTGCTCGTCGAGCGCCCGTAGGTCCCGGCGCAGCGTCGCCTGGGACACCTCGAGCGTGAGCGCCGTGCGCTTGACGTCCACGCTGCCCTTCTGGGTGAGCTCGTCGAGGATGGCCGCCAACCGGTCCGCCCTGTGCATGCATGGACCTCCGAGCTCGCGGCCGACCTCATCCTCGTGGGGCATTGATGTGGAGCGGGACTTGTCGGTAGAGTCTCGGCCAATCAAGCGTGCTTGCGCAAGCACAGTGCTCGACTTTGAGCGGATTCGGCTCTGGAGGAGATGGCATGGCGAGACCCAGAGTCGTGGCGGTACTGGCGGCAGGTGCGCTGTCACTCGGCCTCGCGGGTTGTGGCGGCGGCTCGGGGTCCTCGAGCGGCGCGACGTCGATCACGGTCTGGAACGGCTGGGTCGACCAGGAGGGCAAAGCCTTCGCCGGTCTGGTCCAGGCGTACGAGAAGAGCCACCCTGATGTCAACGTCAATGTGCTCCAGGTCAACCAGGACTACGCGTTGCAGAAGGTCTCGACCGCCGTCCGCGGAGGCAGCCCGCCCGACATCTCGTACCTCTACGGCAGCTGGGCGCCCAACATCGCCACCGTCCCCTCGCTCGTCGACCTCACGTCGACGGTCAAGAAGCCGTCGGTGAAGTGGTCGGACTTCTACCCCGGGGAGCGCAAGGTCGCGACCGTCGGGACCAAGGTGGTCGGCATCCCCGCCCTCGTCGACAACCTGGCGATCGTCTACAACAAGAAGCTGTTCGCGAAGGCCGGCGTCTCACCGCCTTCCGCCGGCTGGACCTGGGACGACTTCAGGGCTGCGGCGAAGAAGCTGACCGACCCCGGTACGAAGCAGTTCGGCTGGTCCATGCCGGCCAACGACAGCGAGGACACGGTCTGGCACTGGGAGGCGATGCTCTGGGAGGCCGGCGGCCAGATCCTCAACGCCGACAACACCAAGGCGGCCTTCGACTCACCGCAGGGCCTGCAGGCGATGACGATGCTGAGGGACATGGCGGTCACCGACAAGTCCGTCTACCTCGACACCACGAACTCCAAGTACGCCGATCTCTTCAACGCGGGCAAAATCGCGATGCTCATCACGGGTCCCTGGGACCTCTCAGGATTCCACGTCGACGACGGTGTCCAGATCATGCCCTCGTTCGCCGGCTCCAGCGCCGGGCACCAGACGATCGCCGGGCCTGACAACTGGGTGGTGTTCGACAACGGGACCGCGCGCAGGACAGCGGCCCTCGACTTCCTGACGTGGCTGACCGCGCCGGCTCAGGTGAAGACCTTCTCGCTGGAGACCGGCGACCTGCCGACGCGCGCGTCGGTCGCCCAGAACGCCAAGGTGACGCAGCAGATGAACGCTAAGCTGCCGGGCGTCAAGACGTTCATCGACAACCTCTCCAACGTCAAGAACGCAAGGCCCCAGATCCCCGAGTACCCGAAGATCTCGCTGGCGCTGAGCAACGCGATCGTCGCCGTGATGCTCGGCAAGCTCGACCCGCAGGCCGCTCTCGACCAGGCAGCCGCCGCCACCAACGCGGCGCTCGCTGGGGACTGACCGGGGCATGACCACCGCCTCTTCGACATACCAACGACGACCCACTGTGGCCCGGCGGCTGGCCCGGTCGGAGCACGCGGTCGGCTGGGCGTTCGTGACACCGGTGACGGTGCTGATCGGCATCTTCGGCCTGCTGCCCATCGGCTGGTCGCTGCTGCTGTCGTTCCAGAAGTCGGATCTGCTCACCCCTGAGACGCCGTGGGTCGGGTTGAGCAACTACCACAAGCTCATGCACGACAGCGCGTTCGCGACCTCCGTGCAGCACACGGTCGTGTACACGGTGATCTTCGTCCCGGCGACGATGCTCGTGGGCATGCTGATCGCGGTCGCCCTCAATCGCAAGGTCCGCGGGATCTCCATCTACCGGACCGCCGCCTACGTGACGATGGCGGTGTCCACGATCAACGAGGCCATCATCTTCATGTGGCTGTTCGAGCCGTCGTTCGGCGTGGTCAACTCCGCGCTCGCGAAGGTGGGCATCCCGCAGCAGCTGTGGCTGTCGAGCACCAGCGAGGCTCTGTACGTCATCGTCATCATGACGGTCTGGGGCTGGACCGGCTTCGCCGTCGTCATCTATCTGGCGGCGCTGCAGGGAGTCCCTCAGGATCTGCTCGACGCGGCGGCGATCGACGGGGCGAAGCCTCTCAAGGCTTTCCGGACCATCACGTTGCCGCTGCTCAGCCCGGCGTCGCTGTTCCTCGCGATCTGGCTGAGCATCAACGCGCTGCAGCTGTTCGACGAGGTGTACCTGTCGACGCGCGGCGGCCCGCTCGGCTCCACCACGGTCGTCGTCTACTACGTCTACGAGCAGGCATTCCAGGAGTTCAACGCCGGTTACGCGGCCGCGCTGGCGTACGTCTTGTTCATGGTCATCTTGATCGCGACCTTCATCCAGTTCCGGGTGGGCCGCCGTTTCGTGCACTACAACCGGTGACGACGGAGCTGACATGACGACGGGGACCGAAACCGCCGCGCTGGGGGCATCCGTACCCTCGGCGCCCGGGCTGGAGCCCGAGGACACGCGTCGCCGGCTGCGGCGCCCCAGCCCCTGGCACCTCGTGCTGATCCCGGTTTCGGCGCTGCTGCTCGTCCCGCTCGTCTGGATGCTGGTCACGTCGCTCGAGACGACAACCGAGACGCACCAGTTCCCGCCCGTGCTCTGGCCGCACCACCCGCAGTGGCACAACTATTCGCAAGCAGTGCACGCGGCGCCGTTCTTCCGGTTCATGCTCAACAGCACGTTCGTCGACGTGGTCACCGACGTGACCAACCTTGACATCTGCAGCATCGCAGGGTACGCGTTCGCCCGGCTGCGGTTCTTCGGGAGCGGACTGCTGTTCGGGCTGCTCATGGCGTCGCTGATGGTCCCGTTCCAGGTGACGATGTTCCCGGAGTTCCTGATCGTCAAGTGGTTCGGGGTGCACGTCTGGACGCAGCTGGGCATCGACCACCTCGGTGCACTGGTCGTGCCGAACCTCGCAACGGCGTTGGGTGTGTTCTTCCTCAGGCAGTTCTTCCTGACCATCCCGGTCGAGCTCGAGGAGGCCGCCCGGATCGACGGGACCTCGCGACTCGGCGTCCTGTTCAAGATCGTGATGCCGTTGTCGCTGCCGGCCCTGTCGACCCTGGCCGCGCTCACGTTCCTCGACTCGTGGAACTCCTTCCTGTGGCCGCTCATCGTCGTCACGTCGGAGAACCACATGACGCTGCCGGTCGGCCTCACCACGTTCCAGGGCGCGCACGACACGCAGTGGGGCCTGTTGATGGCGGCCAACACACTCAGCCTGTTGCCGATGCTGGTCGTGTTCTTCGCCGCGCAGCGCTACTTCGTCCGCTCGGTCGCCAGCACGGGCCTCAAGGGGTGAGCGGACATGGCTGACGTCGAGTTCCGGCGAGTGACCAAGACGTTCCCGGGGCATGTCACGGCGGTGAGGGGTCTCGACCTGCATGTCGACGACGGCGACTTCGTGATCTTCGTCGGTCCGTCGGGGTGCGGCAAGACGACGGCACTGAGGATGCTCGCCGGGCTGGACAAGCCGACGTCCGGTGAGCTGTGCATCGGTGGGCAGGTGATCAACGACCAGGGTCCGGGGGAGAGGGACATCGCGATGGTGTTCCAGAACTACGCTCTGTACCCGCACATGAGCGTCTACAAGAACCTCGCCTACGGGCTGCGGCAGCGCAAGATGGCCAAGCCGGAGGTCGACCGCCGCGTCCGCGAGATGAGCGAGACGCTCGGCATCACCGAGCTGCTCGGCCGCAAGCCGGGCCAGCTTTCCGGCGGGCAGCGCCAGCGCGTAGCCATGGGGCGAGCGCTCGTGCGCGAGCCGCAGGTGTTCCTGCTCGACGAGCCCTTGTCCAACCTCGACGCGAAGCTGAGGGGGCAGGTCCGCGCGGAGCTGAAGCACCTCCACCAGCGTCTCGCGATCACGTCGATCTACGTCACGCACGACCAGGTCGAGGCGATGACGCTGGGCGACCGGATCTGCGTGATGAACGCGGGCGAGCTGCAGCAGGTGGGCACACCGCAGGAGGTCTACGACACACCGGCCAACGTCTTCGTGGCCGGCTTCATGGGCAGCCCGGCGATGAACCTGCTCCGGGTCAAGGTCGTCGACGGGTACGCGCTCCTGGGCGAGGCGAAGGTGGCCCGGATTCCCCGCGGACACGACGAGGTGATCGTCGGCATCCGGCCCGAGGCCTGCGAGGTCGGGGCACCGTCGGGAGGAGGCATCTCGGTGCTCGTCGACTTCCACGAGCCGCTGGGGAGCCACGTCCTCGTCCACGCCGTGGTCGACGACGTCGTCTCCGACCCGGTCAACGCCACCGGGACCATGGTGATCCAGGCCCCACCGCACTTTCGCCCGGCACCGCAGGAGCGGCTGATGCTGACCGTGGAACCAGGCCGCGTCTTCGTCTTCGACGCGACCTCCGGAGCAGTCCTGGAGTCGGCGGGCGACGACCTACGACGAGCGGGTCAGGAAGCCTGACGCCACGCGTCCGCGATGGCGACGAAGCTGTCCGCGCGCCGCCGCCGGTCGAGCCCCGGCGTGACGAGTACCAGCTCGTCGGCCGCGGCCTGCTCCTGCATCTCCTGCAGTCGCTCGACCACCACCTTGGCCGGGCCGGTGACCATCCGCGTGTCGTCGGCCCTGCTCGCGCGGCCCTCAGCGGAGCGGGCGAACTCCTGTACCTGCTCGGGGCGCAGCGGCTCCCGCAGACCCTGGGCAAGGTTGCGCAACGTCAGAGTCCACGCCGCCACGAACTCCCGCCTCGCGTCGTCGTCCTCGCTCGCGAACGCGAGAACGGAGATCGCCGAGTACGGGACGTCGCCGTCCGCGCGGGGCTGGAACTCGCGGCGGTACTGGCGCAGCGCCTCGAAGGCCA
>JAWWPH010000187.1:0-6207 GCA_033850875.1 Nocardioidaceae bacterium
ATGGCCTTCGAGATGGTCGACTCTCGGTCATCCTGGGCGAGTAGCGAGAAGCCCAACATATTGAACACGGACCCCGACACTTGGGCCGCCGGAAGTCCGTGTCATGACAAGCCAGCTCCCCTCGCAAGGGCTGCTCGCCAAGCCTATCCTGCGGCCCGTCCTGTACCTCCCGCAAGATAGTCGAGCAAACCGCGGATCACCGTCACATTGCGTTATCGGCCATTGCTGTCGTGGACCGCGCTCCCGCCCTCGGCACGGTACGCCTCGGGAAAGCGCAGCAGGACGACGATGGGGATCGTGACATAGATGATGCCCGCGACGACGTTGCCGAGCGCAAAGAACACGATCGACGCCCCGATCCCGAGCACGATCAGGAGCAGGGCGATGTACTGACTGCGCTTCACCGACCTGACCTCGGACTCGACGGACTGAGCCGCAGCCTTGGTCTGTGCTGCATGGGACTTCTCCACCATCGCCAGGATGCGTTCGCTGGCGCCCGGCAAGGCGGCCTCGTAGCCGGCGAGCTCGGACGGTTGCGGCAGCGACGCACGCCAGGCGGAGACCTCCAGCTCGAGCCCGGCGCTCTCCGCGGCGTCTTCGGCAGTGGAGTCGGCCGAGCCTGCGAGGGCGGCGCCGGCGCGACGGGGACGCGCGGTTGCCGCCGCAGCCGATGACGTGGAGTCGTCGGCGCCGGCTTCAGGGTCGGGCGGAGACGACCCGTTCTCCTCCTCCGCGCTGGCGCGAGCCGCGGATCTCTGCTTGGGCCAGGTAGCCATAACGGCACGCTAGCGGCTGCTGAGAACGCATATCACATCGTCCGTGGCCAGCCGGCGCGATTTCTTCATCTGGAGGCTCAAAGGCAGCCTGCGATGTGGCCGCAAACAAACGCAGAGTAGCCATTCAATTACTCGACGTCAATTACCTCTAAGCGTTGTCCAATTCGTTCCGTTTTGGCTGCCGTGACGTTACAGTCACTCATCGCGTCGAGGAAAGCAGGAGACTATGCAGCGCAATACCGCAAGGTTCACGATCGGCTTCGCCACCGCCGCGGTAGCTGCAGCGGGACTCCTCGGCATCTCGTCGGCGTCGCCGGCCGCGACGACCACCGGACCCGATCTCGCCATGACGGGTGCCAGCGTCGTCGCCGGGGTGAAGGTGACGCAGGGCAGCGACCAGCTTGTTCCGTTCAGCTTCACCGCGAAGAACAACAGCTCCGGCGCGGCCGACCTGAACTTCACCTTCACTGTCACCCACGGCTCCCCTGCCGCCGGTGGCTACATCTGTCCGCTCCCGGTGAGCAAGGTCGACATCAACCCCGACTCCCCTGACTGTGAGCTGGGCTCTCTCGCCGCAGGACACAGCTCTAGCGCAGGGATCATCGTCTCCGCCACCGGTGCCTCCGGCCAGTACGTGACGGTCAAGGCCTGTGTAACGGACTTCACCGCCACCGACCCGGTGCCGGGCAACAACTGCAGGACCTTGAAGGTCAAGATCGCCTGACGGCCGAAACGCTTCAGAGCCGCCTGCGGGTCAGGACCGCCCTGGTGAGGGCGTTCGTCAGGGGTGGGTTCACGCCCTGAGTCGTCCGGCCCGTTGACGAGCCTGCAGACAGGGGTCCATAGTGGACCGGCGTAATCGCCATAACCGCTCGATCGAGGAACCATGGCTGAACCACACGACGGGACGGCGCTCCTTCAGGACGCGGTAGCCCAGGAGCTGCTCGCCTCCCGACAGTCCGCTTGCCTGGCGTACACATGGATGGACGGCACCCCTCGCGTCGTCCCGGTGTGGTTCCACTGGGACGGCGACGTCCTGACGTTCGGATCTCCCGTGCGAGCCCCGAAGCTCCGCGCGCTCGCAGTGAACCCGCAGGTGGCCGTCACGATCGAGGACGCGACCACCTGGCCGTACAAGGCGCTGCTCATCCGCGGCGACGCATCGGTCGAGATGCTTGACCACGTCTCGCCGCAGTACGAAGCATCCGCGCGGCGCTACCTCGGCGACGACGAGGGTGAGAAGTGGGTCAGCGGACTGCGATCCGTGCCCATGGCCAGGATCACGCTCCGGCCTGCGACGGTGCATCTGCTCGACTTCGTGACGCGCTTCCCCAGCGCGCTCTCGGCCTGACCCAACGGTCTGGGCTGGGAGCAAGGGCGTACCCGGCCACCTCACGGGGCTGGCGGGCGGTGTTACGCAGACGACGTCCGCCTATGCCTGCTCGGGCCGGTTCCCTCGAGACCCGTCGAGATCGGCAGGGTTCTCCGCATCGATCTGTGCGATGAGCGCGTCGCATTCGCCCAGCAGGAGTTCCGCACCGAGGTGACTGAGGATCGCGCGCGCCCTCGACAAGATGTCCTGGGCCGAGCGGTCGAGTGCGAGGCTGCAGCGTGCTGCGCCGAGAAGCGCGTAAGCCTGTTCGAGTGGGTATCCGTAGCTTGCCCACGCCGCCGCCGCCGGTGTGTACAGGTCGAGAGCCTCAGCATGATGCTGGCTTCCCTCGGCGAGGACGGCTCTGGCTGAAAGTGCGTTGTTGGCGTAGACCAACATGTCCGTTGGTGTGTGCTCGACGATCCGAGACAGCAGGTCGAGATGGCCGGCGGGAGCGAGGACTCGTGCGATCCGGGTGAGGTAGTTGCCGAGGTCGCCGGCGGCTTCCGGGTCGGGCAGCGTGGCGACCAGCTCCGCTGTCAGGGTGTCTGCCGCAGGGCAGTCCGAACGGGAACGGGCACAGGCGACGGCCACCAACAGCGCCTGGATCAAGGCGATGGGCTCCACCCCGCGGGCCACCGGGAGCGCCCGATCGATGAGTCCCCCCGCGCGGTCGAAGTCACCACGAATCGTCAGGATCCACGACCAGCTCAGCTGAAGCCCCATGGTCTCGCGTGGACTGGCGGAGAGCGCCACCCGGTCCTCGCCCTCGCATACGAGCAGGGCGTCGTCGATGCGGCCGGCGACGGCCAGATACTCCGCATAGTTGGATGCGGTCACCAGGCGGGCTCCTCGCCGTCCGCGATCGGCGGCGAGGACGAGCGCCTGCTCGAAGAAGGGGATCGACGCCTGCACCGAATCGGTGAGGTACTTGAGACTCGCTATCTCGGAGTTGATGTTGATGACGCTTCCAGTCAGGTTGTGGCTGTGCGCGATGGCGAGGGCTTGACGGAGGTCGCGCTCACTGCCCGTGTCGCCGGACCACGCGGAAGCGAGGCCCCGCGCGTAGAGCGCTCCAGTGACCAGCTGCGGCGACGGGTTGTCGAGCCGTTCCGCGAGGGCAAGAGCCTGGTTAGCCCGGTCGATCGCCCGCGAGAACAGGCCTTCGACAGCAAGCCCCAGGGCCGAAGTGACGTACGCCTCCGGCAGTTCCGGACCCAGCGGTTGGTGCTCGAGCACCGCAATGGCCCCGTCGATGAGGACACTGGCCTCTTCGAAGCGGGCCAGCGACCTGAGGGAGTCGCCGCGGTACACGTCAGCCCGGGCAGCGGCGACAGGTTTGCCGGCGGCCAGGGCCTCGTCGTGTGCCTGCACGCACACGGCCTCCGACTCCGTGGCGTCCCCACCGTTGATCAGGATCTCCGCGAGCAGGAGGAGCAGCTCCGGACGTACCGGGTCTCCCTTCGAGGTCAGGTCCAGCGCGGTGCGCACATGGGTCTGCGCCGAGCCGAGGTCGACCTGTTGGGCGTCCCGTGCTGCTCGGGTGTGCCAGTCGATGGCGGCGGCGGCGAGCTCGGCAAGCACAGCCGGATCACCGCCCGTTGCGCGGCTCAACGCGTGGGCCTGTGTGTAGTGGTGGGCGACGACCGCAGCCTGAGTGCTCGGCCCTGCGTCGCCGGTGTCGCCGTCCGCGCGCGTGGCGAGGCCGCCATGCCAGTCGCCCGCGTGCCGAGGGTGGGCGGCGCGGACGGCTCGGGGGAGCTGACGGTAGGCCACGTCGGCGATCAGGGCATGGTTGAAGGTGTACTGGGGCTGCCCGGCGATGCTGGTCGACCGTGACGGGCGCAGGTACTCACGGCGGACCAGGTCGTGCAACCGGGCCGTCACCGCCGCGAAGTCGGTGTCGGCAAGGGCAGCCACGGCACCGGCCCAGAACGTGTGCCCCACCACGGCAGCGGCTTGCAGGAGCTGCTTGTGCTCCGGGGGCAGGGTGTCGAGGCGGGCGGCGATGACGGCCTGCACCGACCCTGGCAGGGTCTCCACCAACGAGCCCCTGCGGGTCGGGTCGAGGCTGTCGATCGCGCCGGACGCCTCGGTGACCATGGTGACGTACTCGCGGGTGTAGAGCGGGTTCCCCGCCGACCTCGCCAGCAACGCAACATGCAGATCCGGGGGTAGCGCCTGCGTACCGAGCAGGCTGGCCACCAGCTGCGCGTTCTCCGCGTCCGACAACGGCGACAACGTGATCGTGTGACTGTTGCGGTGCCCGGATCCCCAGTGCTCAGCCGTGTCGTACAGCTCCGGGCGGGTGGTCGAGATGATCACCAGTGGAACCCCGACCACCCACTCAAGTAAGTGGGTCAAGAACGCCAGCAGAGCCGGATCGGCCCAGTGCAGATCCTCGACGACGAGCACGAGGGGACTGGCGGCGGCGAGGGTCTCGAGAAACCGACGCCACGCCGTGAACAGCTCCTCTTGCGGAGTCTCAGCGGCCGGCAACCCGACGAGCGGGGCCAACCGGGCGAGCATCCAGGATGCCTGGGGCGCCAGGTCCGTCCCGTCGACCAGCGCATGCACGGTGTCTGTCAGTTTCGCCGTGGCCACCTCCACGGAATCGGTGTCGAGGACCGCGGCCTGCGCCTTCACGATCTGCCCGAGCGCGGCGTAGGTGACCGCGTCACCGTACGAGGGGCACCGACCCTGCCGCCAGGTCACCAGCTCGTCGCGGCCATCGACCCATTCGAAGAACGCCTGCACCAGCCGCGACTTCCCCAACCCGGGCTCCGACACCACGGTCACCAACTGGACGCTGTTCTCCCGGAGAGCCCGGGTGAACGCACGCTGCAAGACGCCGAGCTCGTCCTCGCGGCCGACCATCGGACGCGACGCGTCCGTCAACGCCTCCCCCACGGACCCGCGAGCACGGACCGCGACCCACACCGGCAGTGGAGCAGCCTTCCCCTTCACCGTCACCGGGTCGTGCCGCTCGTACTCGATCGCCGTGAGGGTCGCGTTTCGGGTCTGCTCCCCCACGAGTACTCCACCCACCGGGGCCGCCGTCTGCAACCGGGCCGCGGTGTTGACTACATCCCCGGCGAGCATCCCCTCTCCCCGCTCCGGTCGGGCACCGGTCGTGACCACCGCCTCCCCCGTCGCCACCCCCACCCGCACCGCCAGATCAAGGCCCTGAGTCCGGTTCAGATCCTGGACCGCGTCCAGCAGCGCCAGACCCGCACGCACGGCACGCTCTGTATCGTCCTCATGCACTACGGGGGCTCCGAAGGCCGCCATCACGGCATCCCCGATGAACTTCTCCACCGTCCCCCCGAACCGCTCGATCTCGGTCCGGGCCCGCGCGTGATACGGCCACAGGGCCGCCTGCACCTCCTCAGGATCGGCCCCGTCCGACGCTGCCGTGAACCCGACCAGATCGCAGAAGAGCACCGATACCGTCTTGCGCTCACGTCCGCCCACGGGCGACGTCTCCTCCAGGCGCGCGCCGCAGCCACCACAGAATCGCCACCCGTCAGGGTTCGCGATACCACAGGACGCGCACACGGCCACGAGACACCTTAAACAGACGCGGCCAGAAGGCGGGGCGCCAGCACCCGGCGCTGGGCGCCGCCAGCTCCAGGCATGGGTTTCACTGCCGCACGGCCGGACCCCACTCGTCGTTGGAGAGTCCCAGTATCGCGACGGAGAGCGCCGCGAAGCCGACCGCGTTGAGTCCCCAGCCGACGAGATCCAGGGAGTGGCTGCCCACGACGACCGCGGCGACGAAATGCACGGGTTGCGCGATGATCGTCGCGATCGCCGCCCAGGTGGGAACCACGCGTCCGCGCAGCATGCCGACGCCGAGCAGGATGGTGCCGAGGACGTGCCCGAGGACGAACAGGACACCGGCAACGGCTGCGGCGGGATGGACGCCGTCGTACATGCCTGTCAGGACATCCCGCGAGAGGTGGTGTCGTACGCCGAACAGGAGGTAGGCGTCTCCGACGGTGAGCCAGGCCAGCGAGAGGTAGCCGGTCACGAGGAGGATCGTCGCAGCGGCCGCCA